>JAFZFY010000006.1 GCA_017555665.1 Pseudomonadota bacterium
CCCTAGCCCGAGTGCGGCTTCAGCCTGCATGACCCAAAATGTATAATGACCTTTGATCGATGAATAATAATCGATCAGGAATCCACCGTCCGCTTCTGATTCCACAGAACCATTCGGAATATCCATATTGTAATTAAACTTTGAAACAGCACCGGCAATATCCAGCCTGAACAGCTCGACCCCCCAGTACTTGTCTTCATAGCTCACAGCCCATGTGATGCCGTTAAAATAGCCATTTTCCGATATTTTAGGCATATATGCCGTGCCATCATGACTTAAAATAGCATTCGTAAAGGCATAGCGATGTGCCGCAAAATGATACCCCAAAGTCGTTGCAAAACGATATTTTTCTATGTTTCTATGCCTGATTTCATACGGCGAAATACTGTTTGGCAACAATGCCGCCTGAAAAGTCTGCGGCGTTCCCGGATAGACTTTATAGGCCTGACGATAGATGTGATGAGAGTCGGACACGATGGCTATCTGATGATCTCCGGGCAACACATCCTTTGTCTCGTTCGTATTCCCCCAGACCTCATCATCGACATAAACGACAGCATCAGGCGCGTTCGTCAATACCGTAAGCGGTGTCACTTCAGGCTTGAGTTCAATCGTCTTCGAGTAGACCTGCCCTTTTTCGGCAGTAAAACGCCATGTCTCTGAAACATATCCACTTTTTTTGAAAGTAATCTCCTGCTCACCGACAGAAGTTTTCATGGAAAGCGGCGTCATGCCCACAAGTTTTTGATTGATATAGACTTCAACATTAGGAATCGTGCTGATCAGATCGATGCCGGATTCAAGCTCAAAAAGCGAGCTGATGACGACCTGCATGAGTTTCTCTAGCGATTTTCCAGAGCGCTCGATAATGACCGGTGCAGATGAAAGACTCCGATAGAGATGAAGCACCAGATGATATTCATTGTTCTGATAAGAAAATGCCGCTTTTGCAAACGCATCGACATTATGCACATCAAGGACAAACGCTCCCCCGCCGCTGCATGGCATGCCTTCATGAAAACAGTCCGGAAAGTTTAACCCCTCCTTCGCAATTTTCTGCTTAATGATCTGTTCGCCCACAAAATGGCGTTCCTTTGCACGAGCAAGGACCTGCATGACCACAGAATCGACCTCAGCACGCTGTGATTTAGACAACGTCCCGTAATCAAGCTGCCACATGACCCTGAAATTATCGCCTTGAGCGTAGGCATTTTCAGCCGGCGCGGCACATAACATAATAACTAGCGCACACAGAAGCATGCGCACAGACGCCAAACAACGGGTCATTCTGCCTCCATCGTCCCAAGCACGACTTTCTTAGAATACTTATGACCTTTCTCTGCATTTAATTGCCAGGTCTCCGGAACATACCCTGGTTTATCAAACGTGATTTCGTTCACGCCAGCCGTAATCTGTATCTCCAGCGGCAACAGCCCCATAAATTGTTTTCCAACATACACAGAAATCCCCTGAACATCACTTGTAAGCTCAAGGCTTGCCGTGCGAGCCAATCCTCTATTCTGTGCCTCAGACTTGCCAGCGAGATTGTCCCCAAAGTCGATCTCTGTACTTGAACGCTTACGCTCTAAACGGTATTCCTCAATGTCCATTTGGGAACCTGTGCCCGAATGATGAGGGGTCACACCTTCTGTATCACGAGCCGCATCATTTTTCGAGGAACCAGGCTGTCCCTGATCCGGCTGATCGCAATCCGCATTTTGCACAGTCTGGAGATCATCCAAGAGCGGATTCAGATCGACCGTATGCGTTTGTCCTGGTTTCAAATATAATTGCTGTCTTTCAGATACATAGCCTGCTTTTTGAAAGACGAACGAGACATTTCCCGCAGGAATTTTCACGGAAAGCGGTGTCACGCCATAAAACTGATCATTGATAAACACGGAGACGCCCGGCAAAACACTGTTCACCGTCAGTCCGACACCAAGATCGAACAATTGCCCCATCACGGAACGCAGGAGATTCTCCAAGGAAGGATTTTTCTGTACCAGAGAGCTATCGGCACCAGGCTGTAATTTTACCAGATCCAGCCGCATCAGCCATTCAGAATCGCGTTGCTCAAACGTCGCCCCGGCGAGCGCATCGGCCCCCAGCACATAGGGCATAAGCTTGGAAACAGACGGGCATGGACCGCCTTCGATAAAACAATCCGGAAACAACAATCCTTTAGAAGCGATGAGCTTCGGACCATCTTTTTCCAGAATGATATGTTGTTCATTTGCCAAAAGGCTCAGCTGTGTGATTTCGTCGATGACCAAATCACACGCCTCAGCAGCCAATCGGCTGCAATCGATTTTCCAAACGATCCTTTCCTGAGCAGTCTGAGCACACGCAATCCTTGTCCCCCCCAAGATACATGCGAGCATAAGCGCCACGGAAAGCGCAGCAACAGACGACAGGCAACGAATCATTATGCCTCCATGCAAAAAAGCCGCTTCGATAGGGAAGCGGCACAAGAAACGGACTTATTTTCTTCTTGAAACTTTTCGTTTTTTATTTTCAGGAATATTGCCGCACAAGATATCTTCTACCGGAAGATCCCAGTGTACCGTTCCCTCCGCGATTTCGCGCAACGCCGTCACACAGGGCTTGTTATCCGTGGTCAGCGTCGGCTCTGCGCCATTGAGCAAATCTCTTGCGCGCTTGCTGGCCAAGAGCGCCATTGCGAAACGATTGGGAATTTTTTCCAAGCAATCTTCTACAGTCACACGTGCCATATTATTAACTGCTCCAGTCAGTAATTAAAGGTTCTCTGCGCTGTGTTTTGCACACAAACACCGCATATATAATACCCCATATCCATAACGAATGCAATCAGAGAGTGCCTCCACGCTGGATCGCCAAAAGATAATCTTCATGGCACAGTACGGGGCGTTGCGGGGCAGAGCCCCGCACGGGGGTAGCGGCGTATTTGCAACGCAAATAGCCGCGCAGGGGGCATCCCCCTGCACCCAAATATCCCTCTGATACAAAAAAACCGCGCCGAAGCGCGGCTGGATTCCTTTTCGACGACAATTATTTTGCGGGGCGTTTCAGATAATATTTCGTATCACCGGTACGATTCTGCTGCACACTGCAAAGCTCATAACCATGCTGACCAAACGTGCTCAGGACCTGTGTCTCGTCTGCATTGGGACCACACACGGCCTCTTTGGTATCGCCTTTGTAATAATTAATAACGCCCATGCCATCAATATGACGGCGCAGAATGAAATATTCCCAAGGAATTCTTTCTGCCATCGTGAAGTCTCCTTTTTAGAAAACCATGACCAAGGGGCTTCCTTGCCCTACCCAGCAATAAATCCATACACTCCCAACTTCCCGTTGAAAATGCCAGATGCCTCTCTATCAGAGTTCAGTTTTTTGCGCAATTAAAACGAACATAACGCCGTCATTTGACGTGACTGAACTGACAAACGCTACCGAGCCTATGTGCAACAGGATTCTTATATTCCATCAAGCCAAAGCACTTTGTGCCGCTTGCAACCGCCAACGTCCTGAATCCCCCGATATCCCAGCCCCCCATGCGCTGAACGCCCGCACTTGATACCCTGGCTACGCGCACGTTAGTGAATCACAGTGCTCGCGTATGCACAATGTCCCGCGTTCTTATCATATCCCACCAAACCATAATTCGCTTTTGCCATATCCTTTTTGCCATCCCAATACAGGCCGCGCATACGCAATGCCCCATCACTGTTTGTCGTCGGCCCGGATGTCATCAGCTTGTCTGACGTGCTCAGAGACACGCCGCGACCGAGCACATAAAGAAGCTCATCATCACGCGCGACCCACATGCCATACTCGTTTGCACTGTTCGCCTTCGTGAACAGATCGTGCGCTTTCTCTAGCTCCTCACATCGCACATAATGCGTCACGCCGCTCTCATCATACGATATCAACTCGTCATTCGTCTTGAGATAATCCATATGGGAATACTCGTAATCACGCGCCGGACGATATGCACAGAAATACGGTTTCGCGGTCAGCGTTTCCACACTCGACCGATGATCGCCGTCACCGCCATAATACAGGCGGACATCTGCCGGCGAAGATCCCCACTTCATCGTAAGGCATTTATATGAACCTACAGTCGTGCCCGTCAGATAATACGTCGAAGCATCCGGTTTCGGAAGCCCTGCGCGAATCGCATCCGACAGCTCATCCGCACGCGCGATATGCCCGCCATCCTTAAAGCAGTCGAGCGATGCATTCCAATAATTGGCAGCCTGACGCGGCTTGCTGTCAATCCTGAGCAAAGGCGCCACGACAAAGGCATCTTTGGCCTTCGGCTGAGGAAATACAGGCTCGTCATCATCCAATTTCACGAGTTCGCTGACACACCGGAACGGCGTCTCACTGCCGAGTCCGACCGTCGACAGAGAATTCTTTGTATAATCCCACGTCTTGTCCGTGCCTGACCAGGTTGGCGCGACACCGTTCGAGCCTGATTTCGCCTCCGTCCAGATCTTTGCTTTCGTCCCCCCTGTCCATCCAGCACGCACAAGCGCGCCAAATTCACCCAAATATGGCAGACGCGCTCCCAGCATCCGGCATTCCTGAGCCGCCGAAAACCAGCGCTGCTTATACCGATCCTCGCTATCCACGATATACGTCATTTTGCCGATCTTCAGTATCTGACACCCGTCTTTGCCCGGCTCGCCATGGCAGTTGGCGCCGCTGAATGTTATGGGACGCGGCTCGACATCCCAGACACACCGAAAACTCCTGGACGATGTCGCCGACACGAGTTCCGTCCCCCCTTTGGCGAGATCCATCGTGATGGCCTTGGAAACGCCGCCGATTGCGGCTGACCACAATTTATCTGTCTTGTCCGTATTGGCGAGATTCGACCTACCCGATGCATAGACGTTACGAGCCAGTTCTGTCAGTGTCGGCAGGCGCGCCCCGATCCTCGCGCACATCTCCATAGCCGAGATATACGGCTCGGCTTTACGCGCATCACTGTCCCACACAAGCCCCCAGGGATCCGTGGCTTCCTCCACATAGGCTTTGTTATGTGACACGCTGTTCTCGCATGCCTCGCCATTTAACGACAGATAATAATTCTTCTCACATCGGATGATCCGGCAATAGCCGCCTTCGCATGACATTTCCGCGTGATCGACCGCGCAAGCCTTGCCGTGTGCACCGCAGTTCTCGACAGAATCACGCTCACATGCCGCCTCATACGGATGTCCACCGATACATTTATCCGGAATACATTTGCGATCTACACAACTCCCCGATTCCCAGTCACCGATGATCGATTTGCACGCATTGTCATGCACGCCACAATGTTCTGCCGTATCGGCTTCACAGGTATTGCCATAAATGTGATATCCGGTATTGCAACTCAGGACGACACAATTTCCCTTGTCGCATTTCATCTCGTTCGCATTCGCGATCGCGCATGCATACCCCTCTAACCCACAATTATCCATGTCATCCTTGACGCATACCGTGCCTGACTTATGCTCGCCCAGGTCACATTCCGAATCGATGCATCGCCCCGCCTTGCATATCTGACCAGTCCCGCATTTCACACACTCGCCACCTTCGGTACCGCATGCATTCTTGTTATATGAACCATCCTGGCACACCGTGTTCTCCACACAATAGCCAAAAGAGCATTTGCGAACGACACATTTGCCTGATGCCGAACACTCCCCATCCTCCCAGGCGAGCTCGTCGAGACAGCGATTGCCATGCATACCGCAGTGCTCAAGCGAATCAGGCTCACACGCACCCGCATAAAAATGCGTATGCTCGGGACATTCCGTAATCGGAACACATTGATTATCAATGATCTCAAAACCATCCTTGCACAGCGACGGCACGCAATTGCCCTTCTCAGAGCAATACCCATCCTCCCAGCCAACCGCAGCACTGCAGTTGGATCCGTGTGTGCCACAATTTTCAACGGTATTTGCCTCGCAACTGTCCCCATACTGATGATTTCCGGCCTGGCATAGCAGCCGATATACACACGTCCCGTTGAGCAACGCGTAATCATCCGCACACTCAGACACGACACATTGACCGTCCTCGCATGTCCCAGAAACCCAGCCCGTCGATTGATCACAATCATTCGCATGCGAGCCGCAATGCGCGAGCGAATCCACTTCGCAATCGCCGTGATAGGCGTGATACCCCGGATCGCAATCACGTGTTTCCACGCAATCGCCGCTTTCGCATGCCTCCCAATCCTGACAAGTCTTGCCGCATGCACCACAATTCTCGCGATCGTGATACATATCTACGCAATAACCACCACACTGTATATACCCAGACTGCGCACACTGACTACACGCATAGCCGTTCCCATTCTCCGAATCCGGATCATATACCGTCGTGCAAAACCAGCTATCAGGACATCGATTGTTCTGGACGTATGTGTCTATCTTGATCTTATCCAGCCGTTCCTCACCGCTCAGATCATCCTTGGACGATACCGGCTGCATCGGATCATTCAAAATAAACCCTTTCAGCGGATCATCCTCTGTACCACAAGCCACAATGATCGGATCCAGTTCGCATCCTCCCATGCAGGCGAGCAAGATCGTAACAGTGGCCAACACAAACGATCGGCATGAGCGGTTATGATATTTACGCATATACGCCTCCCCAAACATACAACTACATCTATCATAGCACATATCATGCGCTCATGCCACAAACGCAAAAAGTCCTTACATAACGCGTATATTCGCTTTGTAAGACTCAGTTCTGCGCGCACAGAAATATACGTCAGCGAACCCATACCTCCCCGAAGGGGAGGGCGGCCCGAATCGCCGGGTGGAGCCAATTCGCATTACGCACTCCGCATTCCGAATTAAATCATGGAGGGCCAATGCCGTATTACACATAAAAAAGCGCCGGTTTTTCCGGCGCTTTAACCCTAGCGATTAGTTCTTCTCGACAATCAGAGCCATATCCCTCGGCATCTGCTTCTCGTTATCCCAATATGGCGAGAGTTTGCGAAGGTTGTCCACGATACGGGGCATCACTTCGATGACATGGTCGATATCAGCTTCGGTCGTTTCCTCACTCAAGCTGAAGCGGATCGAGCCGTGCACTGCCGTAAACGGCACATGCATCGCCCGAAGGACATGCGACGGATCGAGCGACCCCGATGTGCAAGCCGAACCGCTCGAAGCGCAAACCCCTTCGAGGTCGAGCTGATAAAGAATCCCTTCGCCCTCAATATAATGGAAAGCGGCATTCGTCGTATTCGGCAGGCGCTCCGCGCCCTCGCCATTGATCACGACATAAGGGATTTTCTTGAGACCAGCTTCGAGACGATCGCGAAGCGCTGTCATCTTCTCGCTGTTCCCGAGCGACTTTTCAGCAAGTTCGCAGGCTTTGGCAAGACCGACGATATAAGGAATGTTCTCGGTACCGCCGCGACGGCCGCGTTCCTGATGACCGCCATACAAAAATGGACGGCATGCAGCGCCCGTGCGCATAAACAGCACACCCACGCCCTTTGGCGCATGAATCTTGTGACCCGAAAACGACAGGAAATCGACATTCTTGAGCGCACCGCTCAAATCAATCGGGAGTTTGCCCGCGGCCTGCGTCGCATCCGTGTGGAACAAGATCTTTGGATCCGTCGCCTTCGTAATCTCCGCAAGACGCTCGATCGGGAAAATCACGCCTGTCTCGTTGTTCGCATACATGATCGAGACCATCAGCGTCTTGCCCGGGCGAAGCGCTTTCACGAACGCGCGCATATCGAGCTCACCACGTTCATTCACGCCGATGCGGTCGATTTCATACCCCTCGCGTTCGAGTTCTTCGCAGAGCGCAAGCACTGCAGGATGCTCGACTTCCGAGGTGATGATGTGCCGGCGCGCCGGCACCGCCATTGCGGCACCGCGAATCGCCGTCGAGTTCGACTCTGTCGCACACGACGTAAACAAAATCTCGCTGGCCTTTTCGGCCCCTAAAAACTTCGCGACACGCGCACGCGCATCCTCAAGCGCCGCCGCAGAAAGCTTTGCAGCCTCATACATCGAGCTCGGGTTGAAATAAGTATCGCTAAAATATGGCAACATCGCATCGACGACTGCCTGAGGCACGCGCGTCGTCGCGTTATTATCGAGATAAATCATAATTATCCTTTATATGTTAATGACGCGAAGCGAGTCATCGACGAGTTCGCGCAATTTCTTTTCAATGACATACTGAATCGTGCCGCTCGCGCCCGGGCAAGTCGCGCACGCGCCTTTCAGCTCGACATACACGAGGTTTTCCTTGATATCGACGATCTCGACATCGCCGTTGTCGTCCGCAAGCATCGGGCGAACATCGGATTCAAGCACAGCCTCGATCTTCTTGGAAAGCTGGAACGGCGAAAGCTTCGGTGCCGCACTATTCGCAGCAGCAGGCGCTTCGGTCTGTTTGCCCCAACGCTCATCGAGCAAATCCTGAATACCGCCAGGCGCATGCTGGCACGCGCCACACGCACCGCCCGCTTTCAGCGCGCCGATCACGTCCTCAATCGTGTGCAGATTCAGCTCGACGATACGGCGCTTCAGTTCCGCCTCCGTTACATTAAAGCACGTGCACACAAGGCGCGAATCCTCGTTGTCCTTCATGCTCAGATGCACGCCAAGCGCCTCAAGGTCAACGCCACGTTTCTTCGCCCAGTCCGCGACCGCCGCCTCAAGTGCCTCCGCGCCCATCACCGAGCAATGGATCTTCTGCGACGGCAGGCCCTCCAAAAACTTCACGATGTCGTCATTGCTGATATTGAGCGCCTGAATCGGCGTGTAATCGCCCTTCTCGATGATCTCGCAAAGTGCCTCGCTCGACGCAATCGCGCTCGTGCAGCCAAACGTCGAATACTTCGCAAGCACGATCTTGTCGTTGACCGGATTCTCAGCCTTCTCCACCTTGAAA
The DNA here is from genome assembly GCA_017555665.1 of Pseudomonadota bacterium. Lineage (GTDB taxonomy): Bacteria > Myxococcota_A > Bradymonadia > UBA4248 > UBA4248 > UBA4248. The sequence continues at coordinate 8,926 of JAFZFY010000006.1, forward strand.
TAAAACTTCATCGCGTCGCCGCATGCGATCGAGCCATGCTCGCCAACGCCGTCCGCGTCCTCAATCTCGCCAAAATGGCTGCGCGAATCACCATTGATCGCGTTCACAAACAAAATCTTGGTCTTATCACTATATTGCCAGGCCATATCTACCTCTGATGTAAAGTCATGCTCTGAGTTTACCCCCTCAAAAGCGGCGC
>JAFZFY010000053.1 GCA_017555665.1 Pseudomonadota bacterium
AGATCCGTTTTCAGGGCATGCGAAAGGCTGTCCACAAGGCCGTCACAGTTACGGTCACAGGCACTATAAACAATCTCCTTATCCTCTGATTCACAATGGCTCACGATGATGCTCAGCCCCATCTGGGCCGTTGCCAAAATGCGCGATGGCTCGATGAGCAGCACAAAGCCCACAGACTGCAAAAAACCATGATTCACATGATGCAACTTGAGATTATATATATCACTAAATTTTAATATACCAATATCAGATTCACATATATTTAGAGAAAGAATCTCCGATGTCCAAAGGCAGTTCGTGCCGGTAAATTCCGACAATGCGCCATTGATCCAGGCTTGCACATCCTCGACTGCCGTCTCTCTGCCAACAATGACAAGACACTTCTTAAAGTTCATCAGCTGACGGAACATCGGAAGAATCAGGACATTTGTCAGATCTCGATAGAACGGATTACATATCAGCGTGCTTTTGCCTTCAAGAAGCAATTTGACAGCCTGGATATCATCTGCATGAAATTCGATCTTTTCGGCCGCCAGTTTCTTAAAAAACGCCGAGATGAGCTGCTTGTCATGTTCAGGACTTGATGCAAACTCCTCAAGCATCATGGAACAATCCGTCTCATCTGCCTTTAACTGATTATTATACCCTTTAAAATTGTCATCAAAAGTCTGATAAAGTGTAGAAATAAGCTGCTCAAAATTGGGAGCTATCTTTTCACGCACAGGCGCCTTTGACTTCTCAGGCTCTTCGCAGCTCTCCTCCGGACCAGAAAGATAAAATACGACTTCTCCTAAGAGAATTGTTGCAAATACTGGGTAGAATATCCCTTGAAAACACTCCCACTCCGGGAAGTATAACGATAATATCAGAACGATAGACGATACAAATATCAGTGCAATATAAAATCCCCAGTAATATGTCTTAAACTGAGAATATTTGATTTTCAGAACCCACTCATGCCTGTCTTCTTTCTTCTTGGATTTTTCTGCCTCAGATGCCCCCTTCGCGCCCTCTGCATCATCATCGTCATCATGATCCGCATCCTCCGGCAGCACCTCCGGCGTACGATTCAGATACTTTACGATTCGACCATTAATATATTCTTCATAAAATATACTGGATGTCAGCTCCATGATCGCTTGCTGCTTCCAGACCAAATTCGCAATCACCAGACTGATCGCCTTAACCACAAAAAAGATTAGCAAGATAACCGTATTCACCACACAAATGATAAAATAATCAATCTGTGTTGATCCGAGCATTTCCAGCACGCGCTCAAAATTGCCGAGCGAATCATGCAACGACGATGTCAAATACTCGACCATCGTCATCATAATCAGGCAAAACAGCAACGCAATAATCGGCAGTGCAAACTGACGGCTCCTCACCGCCTTCGGAAGATTCAGCGCAATACATCCAAGACACAGCGCAATATACGGCAAACACCACAATATGCATTGATAGAGTTCTGGGCTGTTCATCTGCTCATGCCTCCATATCGTCGAATACTTCTTCTCGCTCTATGATAAGCCGCGTAATAAATGCATACGGTGCCGTACATTTCTCCCCACTCGTGTTCACCGCCAGTGTCTCCGGATCAACATTCCGGCTCAGGCGATAAAATGAGTTCTCCTCAGGCGGTGTCCGAAAATCAAACAATAACGAAATATTTGCCACGTGTTCCTCTGGACATCGCGGCTGATCAAAATCAAAAAGCCAGACCTTGTCGCGCTCTATCACGCGCTTAATGGCACGCGAATGCGCGTTCAAACGGCTGCGTTCCGAGGTGCTGCGGTCATCGCACAGACGCGATCCCTGAATCATCGCCTGACCCTTCATAAATGTGCACACATTCGTAAAGTAATTCTCAAAACATGCATTACTCTCGTGTACTTCATTCACGGTATCGCGCATCGGCTGGGTGGCCTCACGAATGCGCTCCTCCATGATGCCCTGATGCCATTTCAACGCGATCACGCCACCTGCCGCTGTCACTGCAACGATCACAAGCGTCAGCAACAATGCCCATTGAAGCGTCTCTTCATCATAAGATTGTTTAAAATAAAAGATATTGCCGATACATACGATCACAAGCGCGATCATGCCGGCGACGATAATAGATTCCGTACTCATCGGAGGCGCGACCGTCTTCGCGATCTGATGAGATACGATATCACCGGTCTCTTTTGTCTTCTCCTTGCTAAATGCATTTTTAGGACGCGTGCTGAATATCTCGAGTTCATAACGATCCAGCTCTTCACGAATATCATCAATCTGATATTCATCAAGCTCGCATGCCTCTCCATAAAATCCGCGTGACTTCGTCTTGACGAGCTTCGCCGCACGATCAATGGCACGCCGCGGGTTGACCGCCTGATTCGTCAAATTCTTCTGAAGCTCATCCTGTTTTGCGGAATAACTGCCAAACGCCTCCTGGTTCTCTGCATTCCGGTTGATATCCAAATACTGATTGCCATCATCTTTCTTCATCGTGGGCAGCGGAATCATCTGCACAGGCAGCAGCGATTCATCCGAGTCAAACTCAAACTCAGGCAGCTTGCCAAGCTCAAATTTCACATGCTTGTAGGCCGCTTCCAGATGATCGATATGATTCGAGAGCTGTTCCGACAACGCCGCCATATCCAGCTCGATCCATAATCGATATAAACGATATGCCTGGAGCGTGCTCGGAGACACATGGTTCACAGCCAGGGATAACACCGATAGCCAGAAACATGAGATATCCTGGGCATGCAACGCATTATCGATCTTCGAGATCTCCGAAAATAAAAATCGACATTCCGTAGGATATTTATTTCGCTCCCAAAAATTAGAACTCCCCCCCTCAAAATGATTCTGCCACGCAGACACGATCCTCGCGCGCGTGTTGTCTTCCGATTTCTGACGCGTCGCAATCAGCAGGATCTCTGTCGGACGTACCGCATCGAGAACATATTTCTCCCCCATCTCGCGATATGCCCGCAACAGCTCCGGGCTAGGCTTTTTCTCAAGATATATGCTTTTCAGCTCCGATTTTGACATCTGGCTGCTATAGTCTGATGCGTCAAACTCAGCCTCGTTCATCCGCATACGCTCGCCCGTCTGGGCATCAAAAAACTCAAACGCCTTCTCGAATTCTGTTGGCGGCGACGCGACATAACCGCCCAGAAGATGCGTCAGACGGATCAGCGGTATCGGGCTTTCGTGCGGAAATGACTCGTCATCCACGGCCGAATAGTCAAACGGATTCTGGCGATCCGGCACAGGGCTCGATTTATAATTATACAGAGAATCCGTATTGAGTATAATCGCACGCCATACTTTCTTTCCGCGTATGCGCTTATAAAGGTCGGGCACTGTTGAATTGACATCTGTGCCGCCCTCATTCCAGTCACAGAACTCTATTTCCCCCGAATCGACAAAATAATCGAACAGAAATCTGTGGTTCTTTAGAACCTCTGACGTGCGCTTATTTACTATGATCAGTGTATACAAATCAGCCACCGAAATCCGTTAGGCCAGCCAGTAACCTGGCTGGCTCAGTCATCGCGATTATTCCCAGTCCGTCACAGACGGTGATGTTATGGATGATACCGATGACGATACTGGCCGTGATGTAATATCAACGATCAGATCCTGCATCTGCTTGAATGTATCGCATTTCTCTTCAAAATCCGCCTGCTTCAGCACATCACAGACATACCGCTGCATGTTGTCCAGAAAATCTGCAAAATCATAGTTCTTCAGATAATTCGTCACCATGCCGGCTGTATCACGGATATCCTGATACACCTCAATATGGTTGTAGAACGTCAGATAATGCTCATACACGAAGTTGCCGAAACAGACCTCTGCCTCAATCTCCGGCATGATGCGTGAAATATATTCGCGAACCGTATCCAGCATCGCCTCAAGAATTTCATAGCCGCGCTCGCTCGAAAATTCTGTCGACGGCGCCGAAACCTTCAGCAGCGATACAAGATCGAACAACGTCACAGGCGCGATATCCTCATACTGGCGAATCTGAAGCGACTGCAACGCTTTATAAAGCTTGGAATGTGCAAACAACGTCTTCGCCGTGACTTCACGGTCGAGCTGACGGCTCGTGTCTGCCAGGATATTGCTCACGATGACGGGGTTGATCGTCAATGCATCCAGAACTTCATAGAATTCATCGCACGGCGTCTTGTTTGACACGACAAAATCTTCCGGATTGCGCCCGAACCTCAGCTTATAAATATACTTGCCCCGAGGTGTCGTCGTACATTCGATCATCCGATACAGAAGCCCCAGCATAAACGCGCGATAGATGCGGTTCTCAAGATTCTTCTGATTCGTCTCATCGAGATCAGGCATATTCGCCACGACATGCCAGCGGCAGTCGATATGCGGCGTGATCACAGGCGTGCGTTCCGTGCTCGGCGTGATCTGATTCACCAGTTCATAATATG
>JAFZFY010000054.1 GCA_017555665.1 Pseudomonadota bacterium
CGGTAAACCCTGTTACCGCGGGTTATTTCACACGATGCAGTCTACAGGTAAATCCACGAGAGATGCAACGTGAGGTCACTACATATTGTCTACATGGGGACGCGGCTATCGGCTATGCCGATACGCCGCGCGTGGGGGGCGCGCCTATGCCTGCGGCATACGGCACGCCCAAGACACACTGCTTGCCACCCATTTTCATTGGGCGCCCTCCCGTCCCGCCGCCGCCACCAGCACCTCGCGCTGGGCACACTACGCCCCTGCCAGAAACCTGGTTTTACGCGAAGTGTCGATTATGCGCCACGACAACCCCAGTGAGACTTCTCTCGTCAGAGTCGAAACACCTGATCACCGCGTTATGTCAAAGGCCTTGGATAAGCCTCACTATATATCTGTGGCAATCGCGCCAAATAAGGCCGTTTTTTTTCAAAATTGGGAGTTTTCCTAAGGCTATGAGGTTCTAGGGCGCTTTATTTCGCCTACGCGGCGGGCGGCAGGGGCGTTCGATTGTGAACGCCCCCAACACCGCCCGCACGCTTTTGTGCATGCCCGGGATTCCCGAACGTCTCACCGTCCTTAGTTCGACGTTCGGCAGCCGACATCGTGTCGACTGTACTGAAAATGATTTGTATGACATAGAATATGCCGATGCTTACGAGGACGATATCCACGCTTGCAGTACAGAGCCTAAAAAAAAGCGCCGCGTATGCCCTTACGGCATAGCGGCGCTCAAAACGAGCCGTATTCACGCATCGCGTGAATAGGCGAGTCACCGAAACAAAAGACTATTCCTCAGCCTTGTCTTCGGCTTTTGCGTCAGCATTTTCGGCCTTGTCTTCGGCTTTTGCGTCAGCATTTTCGGCCTTGTCTTCGGCTTTTGCATCAGCATTTTCGGCCTTGTCTTCGGCTTTTGCGTCAGCATTTTCGGCCTTGTCTTCGGCTTTTGCGTCAGCATTTTCAGCCTTGTCTTCGGCTTCTTTAGGATGTTTTTTGTCGTAAATCAGGCTGCCAACGATACCGATGACAATGAGGCCACCGATGACCACGAGGTTCGTCCAGACCGGGAGCGTCTCCACGAACGGCTCGGTAACCGGATGAAGGCTCGACGGCTCGAAACCAGGCGTCCCATTGGCCCAGTCATAGAAGAAATAGGCCACAGGCGTGAGGAGCTTGAACGCGACAAAGAGCAGAATCGCGCCGACCGAATACTTGAGACCCGCAAATTTTTCGAGGATGCTGGCGAGTACGAAGTAGAGCGAGCGGAGGCCAAGGATCGCGAAGATATTGGACGTGAAGACGATGTAAGGATCCTGCGTGATACCGAAGATGGCGGGAATGGAGTCGACCGCAAAGATCACATCACTGATCTCGATGACGACGAGCGCAAGCAAAAGCGGCGTCATGAAGGTCTTGCCATCAATCTTGGTGAGGAAATGCATACCGTTGATCTCGGGATGATAACGGAAATGCTTGACCATGAACTTGGTGATCCACTTGTCTTTGGGATCGGTTTCGTCATCGCCCCCAAAGGTCGAATGAATCGCGAGATAAATGAGCAGAGCACCGAAGATCCAGAGCACCCACTTATAGCTGGAAACAAGCGCCGCGCCGCATCCGATCATCGCGCCGCGCATGACAAGCGCGCCCAAAATGCCCCAAAACAGCACGCGATGCTGATATTTGAGCGGCACTCGGAACGAGGCGAAGATCATCGCCATAACGGCAATATTGTCGAGCGACAAACATTTCTCGATCAGGTAGCCCGAAATATAATTCATCGTGGCTTCTGCAGGATCATCATGCGCACCCTCATGCAAGCCAAGCCCGAACCAGTTGTTTGCGTAAGCAAAATAGATAAAAACCGAGAACAGAAGTGCGAGCGAGATCCAGATGCATGTCCATTTCAATGCTTCTTTCGTGTCGATCTCATGAATCTTGCGATTTAAAACGCCCAGATCTAGCGCCAACAGGCCAAATACCAGAACGAGAAATCCAACCCATGGTATCCAGGTCATGGAAACTCCTTGTCAGTGAAAGCCGAAACACGCCGGCCACATAAAAAAGCGGCGAAAACCACATACCGCCTAAAAATTATAACACGAAAACGCCGTTTCCATACAAGTGAGAATACAATTATTCCAAGACATCCGGTGACGACTCCGCGCCTTGTCCGCGCCCATGAAGCTTTAGGGGCTCTGTTCTACGACTGTGGATATGGCGTTTTGGCCCACTCCCGGCGCATTTGCGCCGCCCTCCCCCCCTGTGAGGTAGGCTTGGGGGCGCTGACGCTCATCCGCTTATAGCCACGCTCTCAGAACATCGCTAAAAAAAAAGCGCCCCGGCGGGGCGCTTCACATCACGTATCAAGCCATTTATCAGGCTGTCTGATCCTCTGACTTGTCTTCTGTGCTTTCTTTACCGGCAATTTCTTTTTCCCCTTTGCGCCGCACGCTTGCCACGATGCCGCATCCGAGGCAGATCACGCCAAGAATCAGCCCGATGAGGGTCACGATATGCGCCGCACGCGTCGCGTTGGTCGCATCATTGACTGACGCGGATTTTTTATCGAGCGCCGCCTTGTAGGGATCCATACCGAGCTTCTTGTTGTATCCGACGATCTTCGTCTGGTCGATCCAGATCGTGGGCGCGCCCTCAAACCCTGTATCCTGAATATTCTTGAGGATATCATCGACAGCCGCAAGCGATGCGGGATCGACCAGGCAGGCCTTGAACGCATCTTCATTGATGCTGCACTCACGGGCATATTCCAAAATCTTGCCAGTCTCGGTGCTCGGCTGCTCGAACTGGCATTCGGCAAACTCGCTGGCTTTCTTTTGCTTTTCTGCACAATAATAGGCGACACACGCCTCTTTATGCCCGCGAAGCGGAATGGTCAGGCGCGTAAAGTTGATGCGCTCGCCATACGTGAGCAAGAGCTTCGTCAGTTCGGGATGAAGCTGACGGCAATGCGGGCACTCGAAGCTCGATATCTCCACGACATTGATCTTACCAGGCACATAGAACGACTGGATGTACTCGGGCACAACGATCTCTCCAGCTTCGTTTTTAGGCTCAGGCGCAGTTTTTTCGGTCGTGCCGTAGGCGATAGGACCGCATGCCACAGCGAAATAAATCGCGCACCACACGGCTGGGTGAAGGATCGACACACGGCTGATTTCTGCAGCCTTGCCAGCATCACACTCGACGGATTCGAGATCCTTTCTGCGCTGAAGCATCAACAGAACTGCCGGTATCACCATGATCATCGCGGATGTATCGATACCCATGCAAAGCCAGCAGAACGCATGGATTTCAAGCGCCTGCACCACCACAAAGAGCATCGCCCCCACTGCACAGCAGATGATCGCGAGCGGAAGCCAGAACGTCGTCAGCGGCTGTTTGAAAAGCCTCAGGCGCGTCTTGGTAAAGAAAAAGCTCGTCAAAAAGAAAAACGAATACGCCAAAAGACCGAGTGTTGGCAGAAAAATGCCGTATTTCTGACCAAAATCAGACTGCGCCACGACCGCGCACGAAGCGCCTTCCTCACAAAACGTGTGCGCAACAAAGTAATAATCCACCGCCAGCATTGACGCAAAAAACAGCGCGCTGAGCGACAGCAGACGGATGGCTGTAAACAGCCATACACGGGGAATTTCTCGAATTTTCATATCCAGATCCTAGATTTGAACGCATATATGTTGACGGCTTAAGCCCTCATCACATTCAAAACGCGCCGTTTAGCAAAACCGCGCAATATTGTAAATAACTGCATTCGCGCACCTGCCATTCCCTGGCTAGATCAAGATGCGAGTTCGCGCACGCACCCCACGTTTGGTGTCCCCCAAACCTGGTATCTCCCGCTCGCAAAACAGAGCCATAAACATTGCCCCCACAGGCACGCGTAGAATTAGACGGCAGAAGCGCAACATCAGGCATCATATCCCATGCTTGTGTAGTTGAATGTAGGCAATCGATATGATAAGGAGGCGCGGTCAGCGTATGCACTGGCGCAAACATTTTGACAGACGAGGCTAAAAAGTGAGTTACAAGGAGTCGGTCGAGGCGTATCGCCTTAATGCGGACAGACGGCGTGTGTTTCAGAATCTCCAGCCGCTTATCCGTGATGAAAATGAAAAGATCATGCTTGCGGATTTTCTGGCCAAGATGCCGTGGAACTATTCGCGCGAAGTGCCGATGGAAGTGATCGCCACCCATTGGAAATTATTGCGAAACCAGCCGCGATACGAGCAGCTTCCAGATAATGAATCGTTTACATTTCATCACGGAAACTGCGAGTCCTGGCTCGGCGAGTTGTCGCTAAACAGGCTACCGAACGCGATGCGGAGTCTGGCAAATCATGATTTTTCGCCGCTTCAGCGTGTCTTTGGGCACGAGGACGGTCACCTTGCAATTGCGATCGCCTACCACAAGACGGAGACGCAAAAGAAAGGCTATCCGATCGATCCTCCGGCTTGGAGCGGCAATATCAAGCGCACGACGCTGAACAACCGCAAGCAGTCGTCAAGCATATCATTCGATCCCGTCGTGATGGAGAACTCGACGCTATTCCGCATCGAGGTGTTCAACTCCCCGCAAACGACAGTGCTTCGCAAAGTATGCGAGATCCTTCAGCGCCATCAGCTTTCGCCAGCATCGCTCGACATCTGGTCGACGAGCAACGGCTGGACCGGATCGCGCAAGATCAAGGAACGCCACAATCTCGAAATCGAGATTCGCGACTCCCTCGAAGACGAGATCATCCAATCGGTCCGCGACGATATCTTCCGCTATCTCGTGGCCTTGCTCAAAGTGCACTCGCTGTTCGACATCATCGGTCCCGCCATGATCGGCCCGAGCAGTTCGCATACCGCAGGCGCATGCCGCATCGGCCAGCTGGCGAGACATATTTTCATGGCGCTCGAAGATGCCGGACACTTCAAAAAGATTGATAAATTCGGGATCAAGCTGTTCGGCTCATTCCGCGACACGGGTCCCGGACACGGCACGCATATCGCGCTCGGGGCAGGGCTGAAAGGCCTGCCCCCCGACTCGCCAGACCTCAAGAAAGAAGGCGCAATCGAAGTTCTCCAGACCTCAGGCATCCCCTGGCGGCGCAAAAACCAGTCGATCGAGTTCTCCGGCTTCCAAGCCGCGACCCCCGAAGAAGACCGCAAATATATCAAGCAACAAGGGGACTGCATCAACATCGCGGAAATCATCGCCCAAACCGATGAAGGGCCGTTCCTCGTCGCCGGCTTCTCCACAGGCGGCGGCATCGTCGAGGTGCGCTTCATCAACAATTCGCGCCTCGTGCCCAGCATATCGGGCAAGCGCGACCTCTGGATCGGCCAGCCACCGCTTGCGACAAAGCTCAACCTCTCGCAGCAGACGATCAAAAACGGCGGCAAAATCGCCCGTATCTATCCGCAGCGCGCCCCACTCGACGAGTTCACACTCGTCTTCAACACGTTCGACGAAGCCCTCGAATACGCCAAAGACACGCAAAAATCGTTGCTCCGCATCGCCCTCGATATGGAGACCAAACTCCAGGGCACCGATGAGGCCACGATCATCCAGAACATGACCGACCTCTGGAAGATCATGAAAGAGTCGGTACACGCCGGACTCTCCAACCACGAGACGAGCCGCATGGGGCTTTCGGGCGGCGACTCGACCAAGCTCCTCGATTACGTCAAGCGGACCAATTACGTGTCATTCCACACGCTTGCATCCGTCTATGCGATGGCCTCTGCCGAAACGAACGCGCAGATGGGCCGTATCGTGGCCTGCCCGACCGCCGGCGCCTGCGGCATCATCCCGGGCGTTTTGCTCGCCTGGCACGACGTGCACATCGAGCTGGGCTGCAATCCCGACATGCTCGAAAAGAAAGTCGTCGAGGCCCTTCTCGTCGCCGCATTTATCGGCATGATCTTCTATGACGACATCCCGACGGCAGGCGCAACCCTCGGCTGCCAGGCAGAGATCGGCATCGGCGCGGCCATGGCCGCCGCCGCCGTCGTCCAGCTTCACGACGGCTCCCCCGAAGAAGTCGTCCACGGCGCGATCCTCACGATCAAGAACTGCATGGGGCTCGTCTGCGACCCCGTCGCCGGGCTCGTCGAAGTCCCCTGCATCAAGCGAAACGCGATGTTCTCGAACTTCGCCATTACGGCTGCTGACATGTCGCTCGCGGGCATCCGCTCACAAATCCCGCCCGACCAGGTCGTGCTCGCAGTCAAGGAAGTCGGCGAACACATGAGCTCGAACTACAAGGAAACCGCACACGGCGGACTCGCTGCCACGCTCAACGGCAAGGATATCGCCCGCAGATTCGACGAGCTCTGCCGCGGCCTCTTCTGCTCAAGCTGCGGTCTTTGCGGCTGATTTTTTGGGGGCAGCCTGACGCGCGATGCGCGCACGGCTGCCATGGCCGCCTTTCTCGCTTCGCTCGTACAGGCGGCCGGCGCGCCTATGGTGGAACCGGCACCATACGGCGCGCCCAGACGGCCTCCCCCCCTCAAAAAC
>JAFZFY010000055.1 GCA_017555665.1 Pseudomonadota bacterium
GCCGACATTTTTGTGGAACGACCAGAGGAAACCGATTTCCGGGGCGATATGGACGGGACCTTTATAGAGATAAACATCTTTGAAATTGTTATAAGATTTTCCCATATTGACGGTCGCGTTTGCGCCGCCCCAGCCGATTTCAAGACCGAGGTAGAGGCGGTAAGGCTGTTCCCACACCGCGAGATAACGCACGCCCAGGCCGACCATCAGATTGTATTGTTCGGGAAGCGAAACATTCGCTTTTGCGCCGGTGTTGAGCGTCGTTTTCACGATATTGGCGAGCTGTCCGCGCACATAGAGACCGATCTGGAAGTGTTTGGGCAGGTTGAACATGGCACTGATGCGCAGATGGAAGGGGAGCAGTGCCGTGCCTGTCCCGATCTTTGGCGGTGCGCTCGTCTTTCCATCAGCCGTTGTGGTGCAACGCGCGTCATAAGGACAGTTTTCTGTGGAATCGGCGACGATGCCGACTGCGGTACCGGCGAGAATGGAGAGCTGGAAGCTGGGATCACCGTATTTGAGGCGCGCTTCGGCTTCGGAAGAAGACGGAAGCTGGCATTCGCCCATCATGATCGTCGAGAGCGGGGTGAGGGCGTTGGAGACGTTTGCGACGACTTCATTCTGCCTGTTCACGGCCTCGATATAGTAGTGTACACGATCGCCCTGCGTAACTGAGGAGGGGATGGAAGCCTTGAGGATATCGGCAGATTCGAAAGACGGGATCATCTCGACGGAATCGTAACCGGGCTTGTCATCGGACGCGTAATAGAGGTAGACGCGATAGATGTCGGGATGTGCCGGGACGTTTGCGGAGACTTCGTAGGAAACGCATCTGTTGCTGGAGACGATGGCATTGTGATCAATGCGCGGCTGTACGACCTGGGGCGGCGGCGGGGTGACAGGTTCCGTAGGCTGCTGCGGCTGAGCGACGACGGTCGGGGCTGGACCGGCAGAGAGGTCTTTTCTGGCGCGTTCAAAGATTTCGGTGATCTCGGCAGAGCGGTAATCACCGGGAATCACGGCGGCAGAATTGAGCATAAGGGCTTTGAGGAATGCACTGTATGCGCGGTCTTCGGCGATGGCAGGGGCAGTATCTTTATAGCGTCCGAAGCTGATGATGCCTTGGGCGATATAGATATTGGCGGCTCCTTTATCGGTTGTTCCGCGCGTTTCAATAATCTGCACTGCCTGCAAGATCTTATTTTCTGCGGATTCGAGCTCGAAGAAGTCGTAGTCTTCAAGTGCAGATTTTGTGAGGCTCACAGCCTGTCCCATGCCGAGATTCTGGGCGGATGCCGAGACCGGCGCCAGGATGAACAGACCGAGCAGAAGCAACAGGCAACAAAGTCTGCCGATAAGACGTGTGCGATCAGTCATAATTAACCTTGCAAGTATGGAATGATGATAAAATGCCCCGTTTTCCGTGCCGAAAAACAGGGCAAATGTACATTAAATCATAATGCCCTCAATGTCACGCGCTGCATTGTAAGAATTGTGCGATGCAACGCGTGGCGGTCGGGCAATGGATTTATCGCTGCGTGATGTGGATTTCGACGCGACGGTTGTTGGCACGGCCTTCCGGCGTATCGTTTGTATCGATGGGTCTGTCGGGACCAAAACCCTTTGCGGTCATGCGATCTTTCTCGATGCCGCGTTTGGCGAGTTCCTGCATGACGCTCTTGGCACGTCCATCGGAGAGCTTGACATTGTTCTTGTACTTGCCGGAGCTGTCCGTATGGCCTTCGATGGCGATATGGATGTTCGGGTTCTCCTTGAGGACGGTCGCGATTTCGTCGAGCAGAGGCTCGCTCTTCTTGAGGACTTTGGTCTTGTTCGTGGCAAAGAAGAACTGTTCCTTGAGTTCGATTTCTGTCTCTGTGACGACGATGTATTTGCGAGGAGGCGGGCAGCCGTTTTCTTCGATCACGCCCTTTTCAAACGGGCATTTGTCGGAACCGTTGCAGTTGGGGAAGTTGGCGAGAAGGCCTTTCTCGGTAACCCAGGGATCGCACACGGTGTCGCTGTCGCTGTCGGGATTGGGGCAGCCGCTGAATTCGTTGAGGCCGTGGACATCTTCGCACACATCCGAGCCTTTGCATGTGCGTTCAAACTGCTTGTCGAGATTGGATTTGGCAACCCACTGGTCGCAGATGCCGTCGCCATCGCGATCCGGGTTGGCGCAACCGGCATAGGCAAGCTCGCCTGGATCGTCGGGGCACGCATCGACACCCTTGCATGAAAATGCGCTCGTGAGGCCCATTTCCGAAACCCACGGATCGCACACGCCGTCCTTATCCTTATCGGGATTCGGGCAGCCGTCATATTCCTTGAGGCCCGGCGTGTCGGGGCATTTGTCTTCCGAATCGATGACGCCGTCCTTGTCGCGATCCTGAAGCTTCGGGTCGAGGCAAAGCGTGTTCAGGCTCTTGTTGTCGGCTTCTTTCACCTGCTCATCGGCGAATGTGATATGGTCTTCGCCGCGCCGGCCGTTGCCGTAGCTCAGTTCCATGCGGCCGAACTCTTCGTGCGCGCTTGCAAGCGCCAGCTCGCGCGGCGCGCAGCGATATGCTCGGTCATGGATCTCGTCTGCCTTGTTGTGAATCTCTTCCTGCATGCTGGAAAGCTTGACGCCATCCACACACCCCATTGCCAGCGCCGCTGTGGACGCTATGACAAACATCGTCATTGCGCGATGAAATTTCATAGTCTTTATCCTTACTCTCTAAATCAACGAGTCAAATGTACCGATTACTGGTTTTTGCCGGCGAGTGGACTGACCCACGGGTCATTCTGGGCTTTATCTTCTGCTGCTTTTGCCATGTCGATGGCTTTCTGGGCATACTCCGCGCTGTACCCGAATTGCGAGTAACCCCAGAGTTCGTCTGCTTTGCGAAGGTACTCCTGAGCCATTGTGTACTCATACGGAGCTTTTTCGGCAGCATTGACTGCCTCGGCTTTTTCGAGGGCATCTTTCGCATCTGAAATGTTGCTTGTGGACATAATCGGGCCGCAGCCACTCATCAGAACTAATGCCACTAAAGAAATAAACGCGATTAGGCGTCGGGTCATATTCATATACTCTCCATTTTTTTTTTGTGGTCAAAACTGGTTTCGGACACCAAAAAACATCTCTACTTTACCAGATAGGCACATCGTTGTCAAATCTGCCGTTCGTTCACGGTTCATTCAGGGGGGGGCTGTTTGGCCGGCTGGTCTATCACGCGTGAGACAATGACCTGCGCGCGGCTATTTTCCTATCCACCCTCGCCCCTGGGCGGCTTGAGACTGCCGGATATCTGCCTCCATGCCCATGTTTCAGAAAACGCCTATTGGCTGAATCGTAAACATCATCTTGGCTTTCACGCGCCCCCGCCGGGGCTCCATTTGACACTGCATAAGCGGCGTGCCGATGCCGTCACGGTTCGGGCGGTTCCTCCGGCGGCGGATAGATCGCGTCGAATGCGATGGAGACCTGCTGGGTCTGCGGCTGATAGGTATCCATCAGGAGCTTCTCGAAGCGTTCCTTGCCATTCTCGATAAAGAGCCTGCCGCGCTGTACTTTGTAGCCGACTTTGCCGCGCTTTCTGATCTTCACGGTGCCGGACTCGAGCGCCGTGTCGACCGTGATCACCTCTTTGAACGGCACGGTCTCGGACACTTCGCGGCGGAACATGACCTTTGCCGGGTTCGGCGCATCCGAGAAAAATTCTGCGATGAGCGTCGTGTCCTCGGTGTGCACGCGAAGGACGACGGGGCGGCTGAGCGTGTTCCTGACCTTGAGGTCGAGAAGCGGGTAGCTCACGACGGCATCCATGCCGACGGGGATATAGCTCGAGGGCAGGGAGTGGTTGTATCGCTCGTCGATGCCGAGCCCGGCGAGCAGTGCCGCTGCATGGACAGTGGAGGATACCTGACAGGCGCCGCCGCCAAGCCCCTCGACGAGCTGGCCCTGCTCGATGACCGGCGCTTCCTTGAAGCCGCGCGCCTCGCTGCGCTCGCCGACCCACTCGTTGTACGAAAATTTCGCGCCGGGCATGAGAAAGATGCCGTCGATAAAGGAGGACGCGAGCTTGACGTTGATCGTCCTGTTCTTGCTCTTTGAGAACTCAGTCCGGTAGGCGCCAAGGAGGACGGTCGGCTTGAAATCGCCGATGCCCGAAAGGTCGCTTGATTGCGCGGGGATTTCGTCCGTCTTGAGTTCGAGGCTGTCACCATCTGAGGCGATGAGCTTGCGGAAGTTCGCGATTGTCGCCGCCACGTCCAGCCTCCTGCCCGAAACGCCTGGGATGACGCGGTTCTGGGTCTCGCTCCAGCGGCCCTCGACGGCATCGATGTCGATCCGTTCCCGCGCGTCATCCAGGAATGACTCGAATCGCGTGGGGTAGAATGCCGTAAAGCCGTGCGCGTCACGTTTTACGATCTCGGCGCCGTCGCGGATGGCGTCATCCAGGCACTTTCGTGTGCCGCTCTTGTCCTCCACCGTGATCAGGCCGAGCGATTCCGGGGCGTAAGAGACGCTCCGTGTCGGATCCGTGATTCGGATCCGGCTCTCGGATGGCACGATACGGCACCCCGGATCGGATGCGGATTCCGGGATGCCTTCCGGTTCGAGGCGAAGCGGTCTTGAGCCTTTGGCTGTATCCGCCTCGGCGGCGCCGCATGCATGCAGCAGCAGGCATGCGGCCAGAATATGGATGCGCCGTGTGTGCATGGCTGGTGGCCTTTATTCTTCCGGAGAATCCTCAGGTTCGTCGCCGTTATCGTCGCCGTTATCGTCATCCGCGAGCTCTTCGTCGCTGATGTCGATTTCCTCGTTATCGGAGTCGTCCACGGGGACAGAGGTCAGCTCGACATCATCATCCGACTCGTCCGAGAACGATGCAATGGAAACGACATGTTCGTCTTCGGCGATGTTCATGAGCTTGACCCCGGTCGCGGCGCGTCCGGTGACACGGATCTCGCTGACACGCGTGCGGATGATCGTGCCGTGGTCGGTCGCGAGCAGCAGGTGGTCGTCTTCATTGACGACGAGCGCGCCGACGACGGGGCCGTTCTTCTCCTTGACGTAGATCGCGCGGATGCCCGAGCCGCCTCTGCCCTGCATGCGGTGTTCCTCGATCGATGTGCGCTTTCCAAAGCCGCGTTCGGTCACCGTGAGGATCATGCTGTCGGGCTCGCTGATGACTTCCATAGACACGACTTCATCACCGTTGCGGAGCTTGATGCCTTTGACGCCGCATGCGGTGCGTCCCATTGGTCGGAGCTTGGACGCGCTGAAGTGCAGCGAGCGGCCGTTGCGCGTGACGAGAAGGATGCTGTCGTTTTCGTGCACGATCGATGTCGCGATGAGCCTGTCGCCTTCTTTGAAATTGATCGCTTTGAGGCCTTTTTTGCGGCTCTTTTCGAGGGATGCGAATGCCTCGATCGGCGTGCGCTTGATGATGCCCTGAGCTGTGACCATCACGACATAGCCCGAAAATCCCTCTTTGGGCAGCGGCAGGATCGTGGCGACATCCTCGCCGGGTTCCAGCTTGGGAAGGAGGTTGATGATCGGCTTGCCTTTGGCCGCGCGCGCCCCCTGCGGGAGCTCAAAGACCTTGACGGCAAAGACCCTGCCCTGTGTCGTGAAGATCTGGATGAGCTGATGCGAGCTCGCCGTGAAGATGTCGCGGACGTAGTCGTCATCCTTGGTGCCCATGCCGGACTTGCCTCGGCCTCCGCGTTTCTGCGCCTGATATTCGCTGATCGGCATGCGCTTGATGTAATTCTGCTGGGTGCGCGTGACCATACAATACGACTCGGCGATCAGATCCTCGTCTTCGAGATCGACATCGTCATCGATG
The DNA here is from genome assembly GCA_017555665.1 of Pseudomonadota bacterium. Taxonomy (GTDB): domain Bacteria; phylum Myxococcota_A; class Bradymonadia; order UBA4248; family UBA4248; genus UBA4248. The sequence continues at coordinate 5,844 of JAFZFY010000055.1, forward strand.
ATCTCGGTGCGCCTTGCGTCGCCGTAGAGCGCCTTGATCTCGCGGAATTCGTCAGTAATGATGTTGTCGATGCGTTCTTTGGATTTCAGGATGTCTTCGTAATCGGCGATGCTCTTCATGAGTTCGGCGAGCTCTTCGAGGATCTTGTTGCGCTCCATGCCGGTGAGTCGCTGGAGCCGCATTTCGAGGATGGCTTTGGTCTGGACTTCGCTGAACCCGAATTCGGCGATGAGCTGATCGCGCGCCTCGTTTGCGTCGTCGCTGCCCCGGATGATCGTGATGACACGGTCGATATTGTCGAGCGCAATCCTGAAGCCTTCGAGGATATGGGCGCGTTCTTTGGCCTTTCGGAGCAGGTAGATCGTCCTTCTCACGACGACGTCACGCCGGAACTCGATAAAATAGGACATGACATCGCGGAGCGGGAGCACCATCGGGCGGTTGTTGACGACAGCGAGCATGATGATGCCGAACGTCGTCTGGAGCGGAGACTGCTTGTAGAGCTGGTTGAGGACGACCTGCGGCGGGACATCCTTTTTGAGCTGGATGACGACTTTGAGCCCGTCGCGGCCGGATTCGTCGCGGACTTCGGTGATGCCCTCGACCTTTTTTTCCTTGGCCAGGTCGCAGATCTTCTTGATCATCATCTTCTTGTTCACCTGATAGGGGATTTCGGTGACGATCAGCGCATTATGGCCGTGATCCTTGCCTTCCTCGACTTTGGCGCGTACGCAGACCTTGCCTTGTCCGGTCGTGTAGGCATCCAGGATGCCTTTGCGCCCGTGAATCGAGCCGTATGTCGGGAAGTCTGGGCCTTTGACGAACTGCATGAGCTCTTTGGCTGTGGCGTCGGGATGCTGCATGACATGGATCAGACCGTCGCAGATCTCGCTGAGATTGTGCGGCGGGATGCTTGTCGCCATGCCGACAGCGATGCCGTTGGAGCCGTTCACGAGGAGGAGCGGGACTTTTGTGGCGAGAACGACGGGCTCGACTTCCGCACCGTCAAAGTTGGGGACGAAATCGACCGTGTCTTTGTCGAGATCGCATAGGACATGCTCACTGATCTTCGCGAGTTTGGCCTCGGTGTAACGTTGCGCGGCTGCCGAGTCACCGTCGATGGAGCCGAAGTTGCCCTGGCCATCGACGAGCATATAGCGCATGTTGAAGTCCTGTGCCAGGCGCACGAGCGCGTCGTATGCTGCCGAGTCGCCGTGCGGATGATATTTACCGATGACGTCGCCGACGATACGCGCGGATTTTCGCGTCGTGCGGTCGCAGCCGATCTTGCTCATCGCATACAGGATGCGGCGGTGTACTGGCTTCAGGCCGTCACGGATATCGGGGAGCGCGCGGCCCACGATGACGCTCATGGAGTAAGCGAGATAGCTGTCTTTGAGTTCCTTGTCGATGCTGATCTGTTCGACATCGACATGTTCTGTGGGCTGTTTGATTTCTTCATCTGACATAAAAATGGCCTCCTTGAATGCCAAAAAAGCGACAGCCCCATATCATAAAAGATAAAAATTTGCCCGATTTTTTGTTCTGAGGGCGCGCGGTGAGGATTTCGTCC
>JAFZFY010000056.1 GCA_017555665.1 Pseudomonadota bacterium
CACGACAAGAGAGACGTGTCACACCAAGAGAGACGTGTCACACCAAGAGAGACGTGTCACACCAAGAGAGACGTGTCACACCAAGAGAGACGTGTCACACCAAGAGAGATGTGTCGCGACACGTTTCTACTGGGCTGGGTGCCCCGGGTTTTGTTAGAACATGCCGGAATACCAGCTGATCGTGAGACCGGCGGTGATGTAATCGGCATCGATGAACACGAGGTGATAGCTTGCGAAGATGCCGATGCCGAAGTGCCGTATGCCCCGGTATTGGACATAGAGGTCGAAGTCGATGCCCATGCCGTGCCCTTCCCTATGGAAATACATCATCTGGCTTTCGGAGAAGAGCGCGGAGAGATTAATGCCGATTCCGGGGACCCACTGGAGGACATCGAGCGCATAAAAAATGCCAGCGCGAAGCGTGTACAGGCCAAGCGAGTGCTTGATCACGGTCTGCTGCGCGCCGTAAAAACCCGCGCCGATATTGAGGCTGAGGCCGTCGATGACATCATATCTCGCGTAGAGCTCGGCACCGGCACCATAGATGTCCGTGGACGGCATCATGAACGCCGCAGGCAACGCGCCGAGCTCCCAGTCGCCTTCGAGCGCGAGCACCTCCCTCCCGCAGAATGCGGACAAGGCTGTCATGGCGAGCACGATCGCGAGTGTTCTGGTCAGGCGCAGGCAGATGGGATTCATGATGCTATGATGGTGTGTATGGCGCGACCGCGCAGGGATGTCATCCCTCTTTAGGCTCGTCCGAGGGCTTGCCATCGCTTTCGAGTTTCTTGGGCGAATCCTTGTCGTCTTTGGCAACTTTTTTGGCCTCTTCGTCCTCCTCCTGAGCCTCTCGCATGCCTTTCTTGAGATTTTTAACGCTTTCGCCGACGGCGGACGCGAGCTTAGGCAGCTTGGTGGCGCCGAATAAAATCAGAACGATGAACGCGATAAGCAGAATTTCCTGAGTGCCGATGCCAAATGCGAGCAAAACCAACATGCTGAGAACCTCCCTAGGGTCAAAGGGCGCAGAGCCGTCTATCATAATTAAGCGGCTGTTGGCAAATACCAATTCCGTCGGCAGCCGCCAAGTGCCGGCAGATGTTTGCGTCGCGACGGTTCGCGTTTTATTTTTGGGCCGCCGCTGTCTTCGACACGCGGCGGTTCGCGGCTATGGCAGAGCCATACGCCGCGAAATCGCACGGGAATACCAGATGCACTGCCGGGCGTATGCAAAGCATAGCCCGGCGCGCGGCGCGTATCGGCATGGCCGATAGCGTCGCGTCCCCATTTGCAACGTTCAAAAAAGTGCATTTTTATGTAGATGATGTATAGCGTTTGTTGCGGGAAAAGACTAAAATGGCAAAACGTGTGTCTGTGGACCCTCAGACCAATCATGGAGAAAAAATGCATAAGATAATCAAGATGCTGGCTATATGCGCTTCGCTGTTCGTCTGTGCGAGTGCGGCGGCCCAGGATAGTGTAGATGCTTCGCAGGATGCAGTGCCAGGAACGGCGGATGGAGCGGTCGTTGACAGTACGGTCAATACCGGTGCGGAAGTTTCGGATGAAGCGGGCGCGGCGGATTCCGGTGAAGATTACGATTCGATTTTTGGAAGCTCGGCAACCCCAGCGCCGGCAAACGGCGGTGCATCCGGTGATGCGGCGGCTGACAGCGGCGCGACAGGCGGTGCTGTGACGGCTGATAACGGCGCTTCAAGCGATGCGGTAACGGCTGATAACGGCGCTTCAAGCGATGCGGCTGTGGCAGACAGCGGCGCATCAAGCGATGCGGCGACGGCTGACAGCGGCGCTTCAAGCGATGCGGCGACGGCTGATAACGGCGCTTCAAGCGATGCGGCGACGGCTGACAGCGGCGCTTCAAGCGATGCGGCGACGGCTGATAACGGTGCTTCAAGCGATGCGGCGACGGCTGATAACGGCGCAGCGAGCGATGCGGTGACAGCTGATAACGGCGCTTCAACCGATGCGGTGACAGCTGATAACGGCGCTTCAAGCGATGCGGCTGTGGCTGACAGCGGCGCTTCAAGCGATGCGGCTGTGGCTGACAGCGGCGCTTCAAGCGATGCGGCTGTGGCTGATAACGGCGCTTCAAGCGATGCGGCTGTGGCTGATAACGGCGCTTCAACCGATGCGGCTGTGGCTGATAACGGCGCTTCAACCGATGCGGCTGTGGCTGACAGCGGCGCTTCAAGCGATGCAATGGCGGCTGATAACGGGGAGGCCGCGCCGACAGAAGCGGCTCCGGCGGCGACGATCATGACGGCAGCGCTTCTCGAAAAACAGCTGCATGAAGTGAGCACGAACCTCGACACCCTCAAGGAAGATACGTTTGCGACGAAGAGCCGTCTGCTCCTCCTCCGCGAAGAGGTGCTTCAGAGGGCGGTGAGCGGCGCGCGCATCCAGCTCCGCTATGAGGATGACATGGGCGGTCAGTATGACCTGACGCAGGTCTATTATGCGATCGACCGCGAGACCGTGTTTTCCGGGACAGGCGAGGGCCTGAAGAAGCTCGACGGCGAGCTGATCTATGACCGCATGCTTGCGCCAGGCGCGCATCAGCTGACGGTGGTTTACGTCTACAAAGGACGTCCGTGGGGCGTGTTCCGCTATATGACGGATTACACGTTCCGCGTGGAATCAGGCTATGATTTTGTAGTGGACGAAGGGAAATCGGCCGAGCTTATTGTCGTTGCGACGGAACAGGGCAATGCGTTTACGGCGTATGAAGAGCGTCCGAATATCAAGTTCAAGTATCAGCAGTATGACCTGGTTGCAGGCAGTAAGGAAAACCAATGAAACGGGGTCTTGCGGCATTAAGTATTGCGGCGTCTTTGCTGGTGTCGTATCAGGTCGAGGGCGCGCCGTCGTCTTACAGCGAAGCGCTGCTACAGATCGAGAGCGATATCCTTCAGACATCGAATGATTTTGAGGTTCGCAGCGGATCGATGCGTCGCCCGACGCTTGACGAGCGTCTGGAAGACGGGATCGTGCTTCAGGCAGCGGGCGATCACCAGCGCGCGAGCTATATATTTATGGACATCGTGGCCCATACGGAATGGCGCGGGAAGCCCGGTTATCAGGCGGCACAGCTGCAGCTGGCGCGCTCGCTTTACGAGAACGGCTATTACCGTCTGAGCCAGCGTCATCTGCTCGACCTTTTGCACTCGGGCGTCGGCAGCGAGCGGACGGAAGGCGTGATGCTCCTGCTCCAGGTGGCGCAGCGCACGGGCGACTGGGCAGAAGTAAACATGGCGCTTTCGAACGTGACGAACTTCACGGAAACATCGGCATACCTGTATATCATGGGGCGCGCGATGTTTTTGCAGGACGAATACGACGCGGCGCGCCAGAGCCTGTCGCGCCTGAGCGGCAATGACGAATGGGTCGTGAAAGGCGAATATCTGCTCGGCGTGCTTGACCTGAAAGCAAACGATCTCGACAGCGCGGCATCGCATTTCGCGCGCGTGTCTGCGTCTGACCTGCGGTTCCGCCGTGCGGATGATGTGCATGACCTTGCGATCCTCGCGCAGGCCCGTATCGCCTACGAGAAGCAGGACTGGAACACGGCAAACGACTTTTATCAGCAGATCTCGGAGAACAGCATCTATTTCCCGGTCGTGCTCTACGAGATGGGCTGGACGCATATCCAGCGCGAGCAGTATGTGGCGGCGCAGCAGAAATTCGAGCTTCTGCTGCTGTCGTATCCGGAGGACAGCCATGCACTTGAGACCCGCCGCCTCATCGCGAACCTGAAGCGCGAGCTTCGGAAGTACGATGACGCGGTGGCGTCCTATCAGCAGATCGTGAACGAATTTGAGCCGATCATGACCGAGATGGAAGCCGAATCGGGCGATGTCGGCAAGCGCAAGGCAGAAATGAAACGCCGCATCGAGTCGGAGCAATACGATTCGGTTCAGATCGTCCCCAAGCGCGCGAAAGGCGTGGTCGCGGTGGGATCGGATGTGGCGCGTGTCGAGACGATGCTCGATTCCCTTTCCGAAAGCGACGCGAACACGGCAGCTTCCGAGAACATCATGGCGGAAATCAACGCGCTTCTGCAGTCGGAATCGAACCTCCGGAACCTGCCGGAATTCCAGCATTTTACGCAGCGCAGCCGCGACTATCGCGTGAACGCGCTCCTGACGGGATACGATTTTACGCAGGAGTACGAGGGCGTCTCGGATCTAGGCACGCTCGTGGATGAGGTGGCGAAGCTGCCGCGCTCGACGCAGGAACGCGAGATCCTGACGGCGCTGGAGAATTCAGAGCGCGAAGAGCGCGAAGCGAGATTTCACCGCCTGATGCTTCAGAGCGACAGCCTCCGTCATCGCACGAAGATACTGCGTTCGTGGCTTGAAAGCGGAAAAGCGTCCTCCCTCGACGAGAACGAGCGCGAAAGCCTTCTGCGCGAGCTGGACGGCTTTGACGAGGAGCTTCAGCGGCTGAAAGAAAAGCAGGAAGAAGTCGACTCGCAAATCGTCCGCCTGAGGAGCACGCACAGCCTCGACCGGAACGCGCACGGCGAAGCCGATGTCCTGATCACGGAACTGACCTCCCGTTTGGAAGAGCAGTGGAACCGGTCTCTGGCCAGCGGCCGTGCATCAGGGGAATACGGCAAGCTGATCGAGCAGGAACGCCGTGTCCTGTCGATGCTTGACACGCTGGATTCCCAGATCAATACGAGCCTTGATGAGCGCGCACGTGAATTCCGGTCGCGCCTCGATCGAGAGGCGGTGAACGTCTCCAACGAGAAGGTTCGCTTTAAGGTGATAAAATCAGATGTCGGTGAAGCGGCAGGCGAGATCTCGGCGCGATACTGGCAGACAGTGTACGATCAGATCCGCGATATGGTGCTGAATGCGGATCTCGGCATGGTCGATATTGCCTGGCTTCAGAAAGACGAGCGGAGTCAGGCATTGGCGCAGGCCATGGAGGAGCGCAAGAAGGAACGCGAAGTGCTGGAACAGGATTTCCGTCAGTTTTTGAAGGAGTCCGGCCAGGAATAAGCGCAATTTAGGGGCATGACGCTCCGTAATTCACGAAAGCAAGTCGTCGCATAATGCGAAGTCCGTTTCGTGTTTGCAAGCATTAAGGAAATCAGCGTGATTCAAGGTATAAATATAGCGAAGCGCAGATTCGCGCAGATATGTCTTGGGGGGCTCCTGCTTATGTACCCGCATCTGGATGCATATGGTCAGGATGGCTCCGGTGGCGCGGGCGTGTCGAAGATCGAGGCGGTGGATGCGAAGACCATGGAAGCCTATCAGAGCTACCGATCTGCCGTCACGCGTTACAAGTCGGAGCTGAATGCGTACCGTATCGATCTTCGCCGCTCACTGATGTCAGATTACCAGAACCGCCTTTCGAGCGTGGATAATGCGTATGCCGAGCGTATCGCGACGCTTCGCGCGGAAGAGTCGAGCATGCGCCTGAGCGTGATCGAACGCATGGAGGCTTATCTCGCACGATATGGCGAGACGCACCCGAGTTCAGCCGATATCCTGTACCGCCTGGCTCGCCTTCACTACGAACGAGCGGATGAGGCATTCCTTGCGGATACCGAAGGGACGGCAGAATATCCGAATTTCAGTGTCGCATTGAACTATATCGCGAAGCTGGAGCGCAATTTCCCGCAGTACGAGCAGATGGATGGCGCGCTGTATCTGAAAGGCTATTGCCTGTCTCAGATGGGACGCGCGGAAGAGTCTCGGGATGCATTCCTGGCATTGATCGAACGATATCCTGACAGCCCCCGGCGGGCAGAGGTCCTGACGCGTATCGGCGAGTATTATTTCTCGCGTTCGCAGGACGCGATCCTTGGTCTGGGCGGCGAGATCATGTGGGACGAAGCGCTGAAATACTATTCGGAAGCGGTGTCCCTGGGAACGGATACGTCGGTGTACGACCGCGCCTTGTACCGCAAGGCGTGGACGGAATATTACACGGAAAATTATGATGGCATGATCCACGATTTTATCGATCTGGTGGGTTATGCGGACAATGTGGCGAATGGCAGCGCGCTCCGAACTGAGGCGATCGACTTTATGGCGGCAGCCCTTGCGGAAGAAGACTGGGATCTTACGGACGATGTGGCGATCGATCCCGATTTTGGTATGACGCGCTTCAACAAATACCTGAATACAGGGATGCCATTCGAGACGGAGGTGCTGAGGAAATTCGCCGATACACTGATGGAACAGACGCGTTACGAACATGCGGCGAATGCGTATGAGGCATATATCAACCGGGCGACATGCGTGGAAGATCTGCCGGAGGTCATCCGCATCTATGTGGCGGCACTGAATTTTTCGGGTCGTTTTGAGCAGGCGGCAGAGGAACAGAGCCGTATCGAGCAGCGCATCGGCGAGGAATCGGAATGGTATAAATGCCAGGAACGCGAGGGGAATCTGGAGGCGATGGCTGCCGCAAACCAGGCGACACAGCAGGCGCTCAAGAACTCGATCATGGCATATCACGACCGCGTCACGAAAGCAGACGACAAGGTCAGCCTTGCGAAAGAATATCTCGACGATCCGAAGCTTTCGCCGGATGAGCGGACGCTTGGCACGATCAAGCTTGAAGAGGCGCAGGCCGAGTTCCAGGCAGCCAACCGCGATCTTGCCGATATCACGGCATCGTTCGTTCGCCGTTACCCGAACGACGAGGAAGGCTACAACTACCGATATCTGCTGGGTCAGGCGTATTTCTATTCGAACCAATACGAGGAATCGATCGATGCCTTTATGGCGATCCGCGATATCGAGAATACGCGATATCAGGCCGATGCAGCGCGCTATGTGGCCGATGCCTACGAATACATCATTACGGACCGCGCGAAGCATGATGATGATTACGTGTACGCGCTCCCGCTTGATCAGCTTGTCGAGCGTGTGAATGCCAGACAGATGTCGCTGTCGGATGCGCCGACAAGCATCCTGCTGTCGCAGGCAGTGACGATCGCGTCCAAGGAAGAGATCGATGCCGAGCTGGAAAACCGGCGCGGCGGTTCAAAAGTCCGCAATATGCCGGAAGACGTCCAGAACCTGATCGATGCCCGCGAGGTGTTCAGCGAGATCGAGATGAAGAATGGGCTTTCGGAAACGGCAGAAGCCCTCGCGCCGCAGTATCGCTATGATAATGCGATGATTTACTACAACTACGGCAACTTCGAGGAAGCCGAGAAGCGTTTTTCGGAGATCATCGAGAAATCGCCGTCTTCGCAGCACGCATCGAGCGCGGCAGATATCATTATCGCGGAATACGATCTCCGTGGGGATCTCGACAAGGTCGCGGAACTGTCGGATATGTACTCGACGATGCAGCTCGGAAGTGCTGGCGGCGCATCGGATGATATCGTCAATGCTCGCTTTAAGGACAAGAAGTACAACGCGCTGTTCAAGAAGGCGTTTAACCTGTTCGACAACCATCAGTATCTGGAAGCCGCAGCCGAGTTTATCCGCATTATCGACGAGAACCCGACGTTTGAACATAACAACAGGGCGATGTACAACGCGGCGTATGCGTATGAGCAGATGAAATACTACGACAGCGCGATGCGTCTGTACCGCCGAGTCCTGAACGAATACAAGGAAACGGAAGAGGCGGTGAATGCGCTGTACCGCATCGGCGTGAATGCCGAGAAATTCTTTGACTTTGACACGGCGGTCGACAGTTTCCTGTCGCTCTATAACAACAAGACACCGCTGTATCTGGGCTTCAAATATCGCGTGAATGCACTGAGGAATGCGGCCAAGATCAAGCTTCTGGTCGAGGACAAGAAGGGCGCAGCCCAGCTGCTGGAAAGGTATCACAAAGACTTTCCGGGTCAGCCGGATGCGCCTCAGTTCCTGTATGAAGCCGGCCGTTCGTACTCGGAACTGGGCATGGACAAAGAGGCGACACGCCTGTTTACAGAGTTCCGGAAGAAGTATTCGTCAGATCCGGCGATGCGCGCCTATGTGATCGCATCTTATGTCGTGGAGGCGGATACCTTGCGCGAGAAGCATCATCTCGCCAATGCGCGTTCGTATTACGAGACGGCACGCACGCTCTATCAGAACGCGCCAGTCGCATCCGGCGCGATCGGCCGAGACAACGCCGCAAAGGCAGCATTTGCGCTGAGCGAAATGAACTATGAGACGTGGAAGTCCGTGAAGTTCAAGGGCAAGATGCAGCAGATGATGACCCAGCTGAAAGATCACATGGCAGAGATGAAGCGCATATATGGCGAATTTTCTCAGGTCATGACGTACAACAGCCCGATCTGGGGTATCGCGGCCCGTTATGCGATCGCGCGCATGATGCACGAGCTGGTGGATGAACTGGAATCCGTGCCGAAGCCGACCGATATCCGGGAGGGCAGCGACAGCCATCTGGCGTTCCTCGCCTCGATGAGCGATATGGCGACGGGCACGCGTGACGAGGCGATCAAGATGTATCAGAATGCGATCGAGGCATCTCGTATGGCCGGCATCAGCATGGAATGGACGAAGAAGAGCCTTGATGGTCTGAAACAGCTAGACCGTACCGCGAACAGCCAGGAACGCCTTGCGCCGATGCAGGATATGCACAGCTCGCAGCCGATGGTCCAGCCTTCGAAGTTCAAGGAGGGCGAGATCGCGAAAGCCGAGGCTGAGGCAAAAGCGAAGGCGGCAGCCGAGGCGGCAATCAGAGCCGCTGAGGAAGCGGATGGAGGTGCTCGATGAGCAGGACAATATTGAAAAATCTGGCTGTGGCACTTGCATTGGTCAGCGTGACCGCAGGGTGTTCCGGCGATAAGAATAAAGAGACAAAGACGGCGGCAAGCGTGACCGCATCCTCGAGTCAGGCATCTGATTTGTCTACGGGGACGGGTTCATCGGCAGCCGTTCGCAACACGAATCAGGCGGCCGCAGCCCCCGCGCAGGAAAGCTATGTCCCTGCGCCCAAGGTCGAGCGCATCGTGTATAACTTTTCCAAAGTCGACGGAACGGCGAACGATGTCGAGATGGCAATCCGGGCTGCGGACAACGGGAATATCGATACGGCCGTGTCGATGCTTCAGCGCATCTCGGATACGAAGCCAGATGCCTTTTTGGCACACTATAATCTCGGCGTGATGTATGAGCGTCAGCTCAAGACGGTCGCTGCCCGTCGCGCGTATGAGCTTTCATTGCAGGCAGAACCGAAGTTCACGCCAGCGCTGATCCAGCTCGTGCGACTGGATATCCGTGACGGCAACCCGACTGCAGGTATCAGCAAGGCAAACACATATATCACGTCAAACCCGGATGTTTTTGAGCACAACTATGCGAAACTGGAAGGCATGATCGCCGCCAAGCAATATGACGAGGCGATCGCGCTGATCAGTGCGCTTCTGAAACGTGATGAGGCTAACGGCAAGCTCAGATATTACCTCGCCATGACGGAGTTCTCCCGCGGCCGTTATCGCCTTGCGGAATTCATCGTCGGCGAAGCGCTTGAGATCATACCGGATGATGCGGATGCGCTGTTCTTGCGCGCACGTATCCATGAGGCATTGAGCGAGGAGGATGTCGGGCTGATTCCCGGTATCGCGGCGACACTGGACCGCGTGATCGAGCTGAACCCGGATCATCTGGAAGCGCTCTGGATGCGCGGCGTGATTTACTACGAGGCGAGCAACTATACGAAGGCGGAAGAGTATTTCAAGCATATCATCGAGCTGAACCCGTCAACCGTGGGCGCCTATATCAATCTTGCCAACACATACAAGACGGTTGACCGAGGCCCGGAAGCCGAGACGCTCTTGATGAAGGCGAAGGAACTCGATCCGAATGACGGCCTTGTGGATTTCGCGCTTGGCACGCTTTATCTGAACACCGAGCTTATCAAATTGCCAGGCATGAACGATATGGATCGCCTGCGTCTGGCACGCACACAGTTCGAGAATGCCCAGAAACATTGGAAGTCGAAGGATGATATCGCGCTTGCACGCGGCTATATCAAGACGACGGATGATGCGATCGAGACACTTCAGGCAATGCTTGATGCCGAGGCGCTTTTTGGCGGTTCTTCGGATGAAGAGCCCTCAGACGAGGCCACCGAGGAAGAATCAGAATAAGTGGGATGTTTATGAAACGCGCGATCATACTTGCAGTCGTATTTTGCCTGCTGCCGTTAGGGGCTTATGCACAGGATAAGCACAAGGCAGCACCTGTATCCTATGAGCTGCATAAAGAAAAGCTTGAGAATACAGCACCAGTATCCTTTGAGCTGGATGAAGAAAAACTTGAGATCGAGGCGGATATCCCGTCGGTCGATCTCATCATTTCGTTTCGCGAGATCCAGGAGCGGAACAGCGCGATGAAGGCTTCTTTTTTAGATGAAATCGTCGAAAGCGCGAAGGATGAGCCGTTCTGAGCCAGCTCGTATATTGTATAACATTGTATCAGCTGTGTGGACAAATTTGTCCTATGGCTTTGGGTTAAATTAGGCTATGCTGAGAGTGCGTGGATATGATTTCCCGAATCTCATTTTCTGCGCCTGCAGCACCCTGTTGCTAAGGGAGGGTGGGGATTATTGCTTACCCGTGTGAGGCGATCATGAATTGACATCCGCGCTTTAGCACAGCCATGAATTCACAGTATCTCATGATTTGCTCGCAAGACAGACGGGGGAGTTTTTTTGGATATGGACCGGCACGAAGATTTATTTGCGGCGGCGCTGAACGCAATCGAGACTCTTGGAGATAAAAAACCAGGCACATCACCAGCACAGACGGCGGACCCAGAGCCTGTTGTGATGCCTGAAAGCCAGAAGCGGATGTCCCCTCAGGCGATGATATCGCCCTCAGTCACGGCCCGCCCGGAGCCATCGCCATCCCCCCAAGCAATGTCAGCCGCCCCGCGCCCGCAGGCAGTTACGCCTCAGGCGGTATCAGCCGCTCCGCGCCCGCAGGCAGTTACGCCTCAGGCGGTTGCGCCTGCCCCTGCAGCCCCTGCACAGCCGGCACCAGCTCCCGCTCCAGCACAGCCGGAATCGGGACACAAAGGCTTGTTCGGAGGGAAATTCGGGTTTTCTCACTCCAATTCGAAAGATCCGATGTCGATTCTTGGCAACCTGCTCGCGGGAGGGCGCAAGATCGTGGGAAAGGCAGCAGACAAGCCAGAACCCGAACCCGTGCGTCCTGCAAAGCCTGTCAGACCGGCCCAAGTCATGGATATCTCAATGCCTGCCGATTGGGACGGAACCGTGAAAAAACCGGCATCGGTCCAGGAGCCAGAAGCGCAGCACTCCGCTTCCCAGCTGATGTCGGAAAAGCTGAAAAGACACGCACATAATGGCCCATTGCGCATGTCTGATCTCATCACGCAACGCGCTAAAGAGGCAGAACAGGCGGCATCCGCAAGCGAAGACGAGGTGATTGCCCTGGGAAGCGGGAGCGCGTCAGGGGATAATCCAGCGATTGCTTCGGCAGAGCCGGAGCCTCAGTATGCGCCTATGGATCAGGCCATTCCTGGTGGGAGCATCGGTGTCGAAGTTCCGGCAGAACCGATGTACCCGGCAGAACCGATACGTCCCGCAGAGCCGATACGTCCCGCAGAGCCGATACGTCCCGCAGAGCCGATGCGTCCCGCAGAGCCGATGCGTCCCGCAGAGCCGATGCGTCCCGCAGAGCCGATGCGTCCCGCAGAGCCGATGCGTCCCGCAGAGCCGATGCGTCCGGCATCTTTTTCGGCGGCAGCAACGCCGGTCGCAGCCGAGCCTGCGATCGAAAGGCCTGCAGTCGTGACGGAAGCCGCAACACCTGCTGCCGCCCACGCTGCCATTCAGAAACCAGTTGTCGACGATGATAGCCAGGAAGGGGAGCATTCGAGTGATGTCGCGCAGCAGATCGCGGCGTTACAGGCTGAATATCGCTCAAAATACAAGGCCAAGCTCCTCGAAATGAAATCGTTTTATGAGGCGCAGCTCAACGATGTCTGTGCACAGCTCGAAGATATGAAGGCACGGCTGAATGCATCGCGGCAGTGTTTTGAACAGCAGGAACAAGAAAAAACAGCGGTCTGGCAAGAGAATGCCGCCATAAAACAGGAGAATGCGCAGCTTCGCGCGCATGCCACGGCGCTTTCGGATAAGCTTGGACGCACCGCCAGTGAATTTGACAATTACCGCAAGCGCGTGGTGCGTGACCAGGAGCAGTATAAAAATCAGGCGGAAGAACGCATTATTGCAGGATTTCTCCCCGTTATGGATAACCTTGAACGGGCGCTTCAGCATGCGCGTCAGGCGAGTGATTACGAGCAGCTGCTTCAGGGCGTGGAATTGACGGGAAAGATGTATCTTGCCGCACTGGGCAAATACGGTTGCGTGCCATTTGACAGTCTTGGTGCGGTATGTGATCCGCATTATCACGATGTGCTTCAGCGTGTGGTTGACAGCGAAGTGCCGCATAACACCGTCGTTCAGGAACATCTCAAAGGCTATCTGATGCATGACCGCGTGTTGCGTCCGGCGCTTGTGGTCGTTGCCCAGCATGGTGATAGTGAAGAAGGAGGAGAGTAATCAATTATGTCGAGAGTCATCGGTATCGATCTTGGAACAACGAACTCCTGTGTATCAGTGATGGAAGGAAATGATGTCGTGGTGATCTCCAACCGAGAGGGATCTCGCACGACGCCTTCGATCGTCGCCTTTACACCGGGAGGGGAGCGTCTTGTGGGGCAGATGGCGCGCCGTCAGGCGGCAAAGAACCCGAAGATGACGATATATGCGGTCAAGCGTCTGATCGGCCGGACGATGGATGATCCGGAAGTGGCGCATATCAAGGAGCTTGTGCCGTATGAGATCGTGCCGATGGGGAATGGCGAGCGCAAGACCCCCGGCGTTCGTATCGGCGATAAGGATTACAGCCCTCAGGAAATATCGGCGATGATCCTCGCGCAGATGCGCGAGATCGCGGAAGATTTTCTCGGAGAGAAGGTCGAGCAGGCCGTGATCACGGTGCCGGCGAATTTCAATGACTCGCAGCGGCAGGCGACGCGCGATGCCGGGCGTATTGCGGGACTCGATGTGCTTCGCGTCCTGAATGAACCGACGGCGGCATCGCTCGGCTACGGATTTGGCGAGGATCGTCACGAAACGATCGTCGTGTATGACCTCGGCGGCGGCACGTTCGATATCTCGATCCTTCGTCTCGGTGACGGCATGTATGAAGTGCTTTCGACGCTCGGCGATCCGTTCCTGGGCGGCGAGGACTTCGATAATGCGATCGTCGAGCTTTTGTTGAAAGAATTTCAGGAAGAGAACGGCCTTGACCTGCACAACGATGTGGCGGCGCTTTACCGCGTGAAGGAAGCGGCCGAAATGGCGAAGCAGGAACTGAGCGTGGCGATGATGACGGAGATCAGCCTGCCGTTTATCGCGCTCAAGGACGGCGTGCCCATCCATCTGTCACGGTCTCTGACACGTGCGGAATTTGAGAATCTGACGGCAGATCTGATCGAGAAGACGATTCCGCTCTGCCAGCAGGCGATCAAGGATGCGGATGTGGAAGTCAAGGATATCACGCAGATCGTGCTCGTGGGCGGCATGACGCGCATGCCGCTTGTCCGGCAGCGCGTGAGTGAATTCTTTAACCTGCCGATCAACACACAGGTCAACCCGGATGAGATCGTGAGCGTGGGCGCGTCGATCCAGGGCGGCGTTCTGAACGGCGACCTTGAGGAAGTGATGCTGATGGACGTGACCCCCTTGTCGCTTGGCATCGAGACGATGGGCGGCGTGTTCATGCCGCTGATTCCGCGGAATACGCCGATCCCTTGCGAGGCTTCTGAGGTGTTCTCGACGACAGTGGATTTTCAAGAGATGGTGAATGTCCATGTGCTTCAGGGCGAACGCCCGATGGCAGATGAAAACCATTCCCTGGCGCGCTTTGAGCTTTGGGGACTGCCGCCGCTTTTGAGAGGCATGCCACAGATCGAGGTGAGCTTCAAGATCGACGCATCGGGCATCGTGTCCGTGTCTGCCGTGGAAAAGACGACGGGACGTGAGGCGAATGTGAAGATCGAGGCTTCGGGCGGTCTTTCGGAAGATGAAATCGGAAAGATGATTGAGGATGCCGAGGCGCAGCGCAACGCAGATGCCGAAATGCACGAAAAAATCGAGAAGATCAACGAGGCCAAAGGGCTCGTGTATATGGCAGATCGCTCGCTCAAGCAGCTCAAAGAGTATCTCTCTGAGAATGATACGGCAGAGATCGTTGAGGAGCTTAACAATCATCGCACCTATCTGGAAAACGATCCGGCACAGATGCTTCTCGAAGACGTGGTCGCGACAAAGACGGCTCTGGAAGATCTGGCGCAGAAGATCGCGGAAGTGGCATACAATGCGATGATGTAGCGCGGAGCGCGCGGCGGCGTATGCAATAGCCGCCGCCTGAGTGTCCCGGCGGCGTATGCAATAGCCGCCGGACGCCGTCCGTATGCGGCCGCAGGCTGCATAGGCGGCGTTTTTCATCAAACACGAAAGAGATAACGGAATATGTCACCTTTCAATATCTATCGAAAGACGATGATCTTCAGCTGGATGAAGCTCGGGCTTGGGCTGTTGACGTTTGTCGTGTGTCTGGCGATCGGGTTTGCGGCATATTTTGTGATCACCACGAATCAGGGCTCGCTGATGACATCGATCGCGATCGGGTGCGGCGCGTTTCTGATCGCGGTGGGCGTGTATTACCTGATCATGTCGAAGATCGGATACAGCATCCGGATGGGGCATCTTGCGATCATCGAGCGCGCAGATCGCGGCGGGGATGTGCCGAGCAACCCGGTGGAATTCTCAAAGACGGTCGTTGCGGAACGCTTTGAAAACAACCGCAAATTTTACAAGCAGTCGCGTGATATCCAGCTCGCCTATCGGCAGATGGCGCGCGTGCTCGGGCGCGGATTTTCGCTCGACAAGGACACGCCGGAACTCGGCATGGGACGCTGGGTGAAGATGGTGATGAGCCATGCGGCGCTGTCATCGGTCAATGAATGCTGCCTCGCTTACGCGCTTCGCCGCAGCGATTATGAGGTGAACGCGGCGTGCGTGGATGCCTTGACGATCCTTGTTCAGGATTGGCAGGCGTTCAGCCGCAAGGCGCTCGTGATCAGCCTGCTGCACGGCGTGCTCTGCCTGCTGACGTTCGCGCTGTTTTTCGTGCCCGGTTTTTTGTTTTTCCGCGACATGAGCCTGGATATGCTGCCGTGGCTCGGCGTATCGTTTTTCCTGACGCTGACGGTCAAGATCGCTTTTTACGATTCGTATGTGCTGGCAAAGACCGTGTGTGCGTTTTTGGATATCACGGGCAAAGCGAAGATCGACACAAAGAATTACGCGAAACTCGATAAGTGGTCGAAAGAATACGCGAAACTTCGCGGCAGTGCCGAGAAAGCAGCCGAAAAGGCAGATAACGAAGCCGATCGCGCGGAACGCGCGGCAAAGAAAGAAGCCGCAAAAGCCGAGAAAAAAGCGCAGGAAGGCGATGCGAAATCCGAGGCGGATGCGAAATCAGCGGCTGCAGTCCAGGGAGACGAAGCGAAGTCTGGCTCGGATGAAGCGAAGCCGGATGAAGCGAAGCCCAGTGCTGATGCGGCTGAGACGCACGCGGATGCCGCCGAGTCTGACGACGGCCAGGCAGCGGACACGGCGGATGCGCCGGATACGTCTGAAGAGAAGCACGGATCCGAAAACGCGGAGCAGGCTTGATGCGTTTCACTCATGCCGTGGCATTTTGTCTGTTGCTTGCCGCGTGTTCGTCAGGCGAGAGCTTTGAGACGGATGCGCTTTGCGAGTCGTGCGTGCGCCGTGCGTGCGCAGAGGCGGTGCCGGGGTTTGAGGCGCATGTGCGCGGGCTTGAGGCAGGCGACCGCGCGCAGATGATCGCGCAGATGGAGTCGCATGCCGGCTGTTTTGAACGGAATGCGTGGGCGGTGCCGCTTGCGGATGAGGCGTATGCGTCTTACGGCACGTCCTTTTTTGCATCGGATCAGCCGTATTACGGGCCGCGTGCGGCGCGCGCATTTGATGCGGTGCTGAAAGGCGCGCCGCATCGCCGGGCAGCCGTGTCGTATCTGTCTCACCATGTGGAAAAGTGGCGCAACACGGAGGCTGGCAAGGCGTTCGTGGCGGCGGCATGGGAACGCGTGTCCGAGGATGACGACGTGTTCGGGCTGCTTGTGCTGGTCGCGGACAACGCGCAGCTTGAGCAGCTGTGCAGCCTTGAGGCAAGCGAGCCGCGCAACGCGGCGTTGATCTATCGCTGGCGCGACTTGAACGAGGAGGTGCGCCGGCGCGCGCTGGGCGCGTGGATCTCGGCGGAATGGTCGATGCAGACGAGCGGTTCGGCTCAGCTCCCTCAGTATCTGGCGCTCGACTGGCGCGTGCGCCCGTTCCCCGATGGCGTGCCGCCGTTTGTTTCCACGCTTTCGGTCGAGTCAGTGAAGATCCAGAACAGCGAAGTGAAGCGCGGGGATTGGCAGGCAGTATCGGCGTTTTCATGGCCTGCGCAGCGGGAACCCGGAACGCAGCATGGCCGTGTCGACCTGTCGCCGTGGCTGACAAGTGCTGATAATTACAAGGTTTCGGCGCGTGCGACGCTGTCGATATGGCCCGGTGACACGCCGGAATCATGCCTTGCGGGGCAGGCGGGATGCGACGCAGAGCCTGCACTCAGCATGCCGGTCAACCTCGACCGGACGTATCGCGTGTTCGTCGGCGTGGAGACGGGCGCGCCGCACCGCGAAAAATCCGACAGCGTGAACAAGGCGGTCAGCGCGCATATCTCGCTGGAAATCTGCAATTCGGAAACGTGCATGCCGCTGTGGGCAGACGGCAAGAAGGCCGGCGACCGCAAGGAGGCGATGCGTGTGCTTCAGGGCAGCGATTTTTACCTGAATGCCCGGATGCCGTCTGCGCAGCTTCCGGTCGCGTCGCGCCTGATGGCGCGTGCCGCGAAAGACGGCACATGGCAGGAAATCGCGACATTTTTCAGTTACGCGCCTCAGGCGTATGATGTGCCGGTGCGCGCGGATATTTCGCTCGGCGCTTTGTGCGGGAAAATCGGCGTATGCCGCCTTGAGCTGCAACTGCGTCCGAGCCTGCGCATGGCTCGGCGCGACCCAAGGATCGCGCGTTACTGGGGCGCGACGCTCGATCTCGGTGCGGCATCTTTCGAGATCCTCAACCAGACACCGGAGCAGATGTGACCTGACGGTGCAGATGTAACCTGCCGGAGCAGATGTGACCTATGGAATGCAAGCTGACTGAAGTCCTTCAGAAAGTGTTTAAGAACGAAAAAGGCGTGTCCCAGATCGAGGCGCGATACGATGAACAGGCCGTGCGCAACTGCCCTGTCTGCGGCGGCGTGCTCGAACTTTCGAAGGTCGACGACATGGGGTATCGCGTGCTGACACCGTGCCCCGGGCAGTATGCGCTGCGCCGTATCC
Source organism: Pseudomonadota bacterium (assembly GCA_017555665.1). Classification (GTDB taxonomy): domain Bacteria; phylum Myxococcota_A; class Bradymonadia; order UBA4248; family UBA4248; genus UBA4248. The sequence goes on from JAFZFY010000056.1 coordinate 17,472, forward strand.
GGCTTTACAACAACGCGCAGGTGCCCGCGCGTTTCATGCATGCGACGTTTCAGTCGTACAGCCTCGATCGCCTGCGCGATCGCGCGGGTGTCGAGATGTTTATGCACGGGGTGAAGCGCTATGCGCGCGGCGCAAGCGGGTTCCTGCTGGAAGGCGGCCCGGGAACGGGCAAGACCCATCTGCTGTGCGCGGCGATCCGCTACCTCACGCTCGAGCTTGGCGTGCCCTGCATGTACGTGGATTATTCCGATCTTCTGGGCGATATCCGCGCGGCATACAGCAAAAATGTGTCCGAAGCGGAATGCATCGAGCCGCTTGTCAGCGCGCCCGTCCTGTTTTTGGACGAGCTCGGCAAAGGCCGGGATAAGCGCAATGATTTCGAGATTCGCATCATCAATGATATCATCAACCGGCGTTATAAGGATCCGGACCTGACGACGTTTTTTGCAAGCAACTACCGTGATCGCGACACGAGCGGCTACACCAACTACAAGGCTGCCGGCTATGGCACGGCGGACTGGGAAGAATATGCGCGGAAGCGCTGGAAGAGCGAGCGCTTTGAGTCGCAGGATGCGTTCAACCGTTATGTCGAAGGCGTGATGAGCCAGGAATATATCGAGGATCGCATTTCGGAAAGCACCGTATCGCGGATCATGGAGATGGCGAACCGGCTGTACATCAATGCCCCTGACTGCCGCCGGAGCGTGGGCAAATTTTAGGAGAGACGATGAAAATAGGTATATTTTCCGACCTGCACAGCAATCTGAACGCCTTTCGGGTGGTGATGGATTTTTACCGCGAACATCCATGCGACGAGTATCTCTGTCTAGGCGATGTGGTCGGGTATGGCCCGCAGCCGGATGAATGCTGCAACGAGGTCAAGAAGTTTGCCAATCTGACAATACTTGGCAATCACGATGCGGCGGTCTGCGGGCGCATGAATTACACGTATTATTACGAGGCCGCCCGGAATGTGCTCGACTACCACGCGGGGCTTCTGAGCCACGAAAACATGGCCTGGCTCAAGGATATGCCGTATAAGCACAAGCATGATAAAGGCTTTACGATCTGTCACGGCTCCCCGATCGACCCGGCCGAATTCAACTATGTGTTCTTCATCGAGCAGGCGAACCAGCTCCTGCCGCATTACGAAGAGCTCGACCACATCACGTTCATCGGGCACTCGCATCTTACCAAATCGTTTGCCCTGACCCCCGACAGCGCGGTGGATATCTCGGCATCGAGCATCACGTTCGAGGATGACCGCAAATACATCGTGACCGTCGGCAGCGTCGGCCAGCCGCGCGATTACGACAACCGCGCATGCTGCACGATCTACGACACGGAGACGCGCACGATCCAGTACTATCGCATCCCATACGATATCGAGGATACGGTGAAGAGGCTGTTTGCCTCGGAGATCACGTATAACTTTGGAAAGCGTCTTTACCTGGGCATCTGAGGTGCGCAGCGACTTGCGCGGCGCGCCGTGACCGGAGTGCCTGCTCGGTCGTGACCGGCAGCTTTGGGCGTGCGCAAGTCCAGTCTTTTCGCGCATCTTGTGGTGCGCGGCTATGCCGAAGGCATACGCCGCGCATGCCGCGCCGCTATGGCTTTCGCCATACGCGCCGTCCTTATTTGAATTTGAAATCTGTTTCAAACGAGAGCGTCTTCCCGCTCCAGAAACGTGCGGTGAATTTGGTAGCTCCCGTGGCGAGCAGCGCCTGGGCATCGACATAAAACTGGAGCGACTCGCCTTCCCAGACGAAGTCGTAGGATTGCAGGACGTGGCCTTCCTCGTCGCCGTCGACGATGATGTCGCATGTGAATGTGTTGTATTTGGCGGCTTTGGGCAGCGTGAACTGGAAGAGCAGCTGAGGCACTTCGACCGAGAATTTTTTGCCCGTGACCCAGCCTTTGTCCGTTTCGGCGGCGATCTTCATGATCTCGTCTTTATCGACGGTGAGATGCAACCTGACAGGCACAAGCGGGCTGATCGCGCCGTCCGTCATGTCTGAGATGGCGCATTTCTGGAGGCTTTGATGCGAGCTGAGTTCATGCGGATGACCGGCTTCGTCGGAACATCCGCCTGAAAAACTCGTGCTGTAGACCTGGGCAGCATCGGAAGTCCTGACAACGGACATGTTCATGGATGAACTGGCTTCCCGGATGAACCACGGATAGGGGATCTCTTCGCGTTCGATGTGATCGACGATCTTGTTGCCGTAATCGTCATAGACGAAATGCCCGTATTCATCGACGACATAGACGGTCGTTTCGACGGTTTCGTAGCGTGTTTCCTTCCGGTCGCTGACATCGTAACCCGTGATCGTCGTAAAGAGCACGAGATCAGCTTCGTTACTGGCCTGTGCGTTGTACAGGATGGTGTTTTGGTCGGCGTTGTCGCTGGTGTGGTCGTACACCGTGTAGGTGCCGTTGTTTGCAAGATCTCTGGCAATCCTGTTGCCGACCGCGCCTTCAAAGACACCGCGCTCCCACTGGTTAAACGTGGGGGCAACCGCGATAGAGTTGTAATTAGTCTCGTAGTTCCAGAATGAGGGATATCTTGTGACCGAGAGTGTGGTCTGACTGCATCCAGCGGCGGCTGTAGCCAGACAGACGAGTAACAAGGATCTGAGACATAGATGAAGTGTTTTTTGCGTCATGATCTTATCCTTGAAGAAGGGCGATATCACATCGTCGTGTGACCCGTGATATTTTTTATCATAACCGGGAATAAAAAAGCGAGCATGAGTGATGCATGATGTGCATCCAGGAAGCCAAGCTTGCGGCTGGCCGTATGTTGCAGCCTGAAGCAGCAGAGAATGCGGCTTCTGGTGGACGGCAGACAACAGGCGGGGTGTTACAGCCAAAAGTATGCCATTTTTTTCATAATTGGGGGCGGTATCAGGGATGGCGGCCCTGCGCATGCAAGTGTGTGGGCGATGTGAGACAACGGGGGATAGTGGATAAACGGGTGGCTTTGAATAATTTTTGGCAATACCACGGAATGCACGCGCTAGATTTTGAGAAATGCAAAAAAGAATTTGAGTTATGAATTTTATTCGCTAAACATCAAAAAAAAGTTGACATAAGCCTCATAGTGGTGTTTATGGCGACCGAGTAAATGTAGGTATTAAACCTATACTCACCGAAATTTGCGCACATGGTCAGTTCTAGACTGGCACTACGAATTTTGCAGGCGAGGAGGAATCCTGCACTGCTTTGGAATTTGATCACGGCAAAGGAAGCCGTCTGGAGGAATTTATGAAGAATCTTTTGGTGAAAGCGAGCATTCTCGCTATTCTCTGCTCAATGATCGGTTGTGCTGACAGGGATGATGAAGCGTCGAGTTCAGATTGCGATGTGAACGTATGCAAAGATGCGAACACAATGACGTTCTGCAATGAAGGCACGCCGATGGACGTTCCGTGCACGCTTGGCTGCGATGAAGCAAAGGGCGAATGCAAGACAGCTGAGCCCGCATGCGTGGCAGATGTGTGCAATGGCAATGATCTGATCCAGTGTATTAATGGCGTGCAGACGCCTGTGACTTGCCCGAATGGGTGCGAGAACGGTGCCTGCCGTCCGGCGACCGGCGGTTCGTGCACGATCAACATCTGCAAGGATGCCAACGTGCTTCTGGCTTGCGTGAGCGGCGTTCAGCAGGAAACCGATTGTCCTTTTGGTTGCGAAGCAGGCGCATGCAAAGAAAAATGCACGGGCAACTATTGCAAAGATGCCGGTACGTTGGTGTCTTGCGATGAAAATGGCGTTTCGACGGTTAAGACGTGTGCGAATGGCTGCGATGCCGGTGCATGCCTTGATGCTTGCGAATCCAATTTCTGCCGTGATGCCTCGAACCTGATGGTTTGCACCGATGGCAAGCTGTCGATCGTGAACTGTCCTTATGGCTGCGATGCCGGTGCTTGCAAGACATCTGTAGTTACGGACTGCACGAATGGCGACAAGAAATGCCTGGATGACTCCATGCTTCAGGTCTGCATGAATGGCCAGTGGGTCAACGGCCGTACATGCGATAACGGCTGTGTCAACAATGACTGCGTAGGTCAGGATGATGAATGTGAAAACGGCGCGAAAGAATGTGCAGATAATGCCGCTCGCACTTGCGTGGCAGGCGTCTGGGTCGTTTCCCAGTGCACGAATGGCTGTGAAGACGGTGTCTGCGTAGCACCTCCTGTCACGGAATGCACCGATGGTTCCAAGAAATGCGATGGCAAGAACGTGATGAATTGCGTGGATGGCAAATGGGTTGCCGGCGATGCCTGCGACGATATCTGCCTCAACGGTGCTTGCGCGTCCACGGCTGACCTTCCGAAAGTTGGCGACAAATGCGATGACAGCTTTGTCGAACTCTGCGCAGAGAACGCGGGTTACTACTGCTATGAGGGCGAGGTTGCCAATTTCGAGTGCGACAGCGATGCGCCTTGTGCTGTCCGCGCATCCGACAACTATTCCGACTGCGCCGTGACCTGCAATGCCGGCGATGCCGCTCAGAACGTCTGCATGACCTATATGGGTTATCCACTCGCCGTGACCTATACCTGCGATAAGACGGAAGACGGTGGTTATGGCTACTTCATGGGCGATTATGAGTTCTGCGAATCGAGCTGCAGCGAAGGCGTTTGCGATGGCCAGACCCCGACGACCTGCACCGAAGGCGCGAAACAGTGCTCCGGCAAGAACGTCCAGACCTGCACGAACGGCAAATGGGTTACCAGCGATACCTGCGAAATCAGCTGCAAGAATGGCGCTTGCTCGAGTGATCCTGTCGTCACCCCGACCGTCGGTGACAAATGCGATGACAACTTCGTGGAACTCTGCGATGGCAACACGGGCTACTATTGCTATGAGGGCGAAGTCGCCTCGATCGAATGCGACAACGATGCGCCTTGCGCCGTCCGCGCCGCCGACAACTACTCTGACTGCGCAGAAACATGCAATGCTGGCGATGCCGCTCAGAACGTCTGCATGAGCTATATGGGTTATCCGCTCGCCGTGACCTACACCTGCGACAAGACCGAAGCCGGTGGCTATGCCCTCTTCATGGGCGATTATGAGTTCTGCGAATCGAGCTGCAGCGACGGCGTTTGCGATGGCCAGACCCCGACGACCTGCACCGAAGGCGCGAAACAGTGCTCCG
>JAFZFY010000057.1 GCA_017555665.1 Pseudomonadota bacterium
ATCGGGCGTGCGCATCACCGCCTGTCGCGCCCGTGTGTTGTCAAACACTGATATTCTCTCAGGCCAAAGCCTTTGTTCATCTTTCTGCTGCCTGTAGCCTGCTGCCTGCTGCCTGTAGCCTGCTGCCTTTATGATGCCGCCCGGTAACGGCAAAAAGGGGCAAATCAAAATAAAAAGTTGAGTCTCCGATGGAGTTGTGCAATACTATGACAGTGGATTTCTATAAGGGTGCTAAGACTATTAATTCACAAGGAGAAACACGATGTCACAAGCAAAATCTGAGAAGAAATCGAGTGCCGTCAACAAGATTTTGTCCGAAGCGATGAAGTTTGTTAATCGGCGCAATCCGTATGCATGGGGCGGCAAAGGCGAAGCTCTCACGGAAGCCAACATCAACAAGCTCCGCAACACTTACGGCGAAGCCACGTTCCGTCACCTGACCAAAAGAGGTGACTGGGGTTGGGCCGTCGGCAAGAGCGGTATGAAATGCGTAGACTGCTCCGGCATGACACAGCATGTCTTTAAGCAGGCAGTTGGCATTGATGTCGGTATCAATACGACGAAACAGCGCTCGTTCGGCAAGAATATTGGCGTTAAAAATGCGGTTCCCGGCGACCTCCTCGTCGGCTGGAGCAAAGACATTTACGGAAATACCTGCGGTCACTGCGGCATCATGGGCGACAATGGCAAGCTGATCGAAGCCAAAGGCCGTCGCTGGGGTTGCGTCAATGAGGATTCCCCGAAAGAAGCCGGCATGACCGTCGCTTTCCACGTCGTCGATTCGGAAGGCAAACAGTCGAAAGATGCTGTCGGCTCGAAGAGCAAAACTCAGTCTGGTGAAAAATATACGCATATCCTCACCAATGCTCAGGCTGCGGCTGCTGTCCGCTACAACAAGCAGCACAATCAGAGCATCTGCAAGAAAATTCAGGATCTCGTCGGCGCCGTCCCCGATGGCGTGTTTGGTCCCGCCACTGTCAACAAAATTGCTGCCTGGCAGAAAAAACATGGCCTCACGCCAGATGGCCAGTTCGGACCTCGCTCAAAAGCCAAAGCTGGCTTCGACAAACAGAGCAGTTCGAACAAAAATAATAGCAGCAAGAAAAATAATGATGCCAAAGATAACAAACACGGCGGCAGCAAGAACAGCTCGGGTGCCGGTGCATCCGCAGTCGCTCTCGCTGAAAAATATCTGTATTCTGTCACTCAGAAATATACAAAAGACTTCATCAAGGGCAAACCGCATCTGAAATATCTCATCGATGTCAGCTATGGCGGCTCCGATTATAACTACGGTTATAACTGCAACTGCGCGAACTTCGTTTCCGCAATTCTCCAGAACGTCGGCCTGCTCGGCAACCATTACATCGGCGTCTCCGCTCTCAAGAGCGCCATGTCGTCGGAAGGTTACAAATCCATTTCGCGCGCCAATGCTCGCCCCGGTGATATCTGGCTCAACAAGAATGGCGGTAGCCACACCGAAATCGTTGCCTCTAACTCCAATGGCTATATTACGCTGATCGGCTCCAATAACGCCGGTACAAAGAAACAGCGCGTAACCTATGATAAGGGTTCTGGCAACAGCAAGGGTGAGTTCTACACCAAGAAATAAGATTGTTTGACCGATCTTGAGCCGCCTCGTTGAGGCGGCTTTTTTTTGCTCTATTCTGCAAGCGTGGATATGCAATGATGTGTCAAAAACGCGCTTATTGCATATTTATCGCACTGGATGGGCGACAGCGTACAGCCCAGGGTGAGCGCGAAGCGCGTAATCCCGGGTAACAAATTTCCACCCAAATACGCACCTTGGAGGGGTGCCGCCGCCATATCCACAGTTGTAGAACATTGCCTTTTTTTGTTGCTCTGTTTTACGCGCATGTCGATACCAGCCCCGAGTATATCAAACCACAAGACGGCGTGTGTGGTCTCAAAAACTGCATGGCTAAATGATATGGAAACAGCGTGGCAATTATGCTTAAATAATCGTACAGCTTTTTCTCATGTCTGTGAGAGTTTTTTAGGGCCTTTTACAAGGAAGAACGAATGAAGCGGCTATTTCCATTATTTCTAGTGGCGTGCGCGGCCTCCATGGGCTGTGCATCGACAGGGACGACATCATCTCAGACGGAGCTGCCTGTTTCGCGCGTCGTGATGTATCAAAGCGGTATCGGCTATGTCGAGCGCAACGCGGTCGTCGAGGATGACGAGCTGGTCTTGCGGATTCGACCGGATCAGATCAACGATATCTTGAAATCACTGACCGTGATCGACCGTGGCAATGGCCGCCCGATATCGATTTCGCTGCCTGTCGATCAGGCGACGCTCGACCGCCTTGCTGAGATCCCTGAACAGGTTCGTGACGGGGGCATTCGATCGCTGCTGATTGCTTTCCGTGGGGCGCATGTCAAAGTGAAGACCCGAGGCGGTTCGCATGAAGGGCGCATCGTTGGCTTGGATGAAGTGAAATCGCCTGATCTTTCGATTAATATCGATTCCGAGCAGGTCAGCAGGGAATTTGTGACGCTGTTCACGGACAGCGATCGCCTCGATGTGATCCCGCTTGATGAGATCAAGAGCGTGGACCTCTATGATACAAGCCTCGCTCAAGGCTTGAACAAAAGCCTGAATATCAGCCTCAATGAAGGCGATTGGAAACAGATCGAGCTTCGCATCAAGATGGATTCGGCAAAGAAGCGCGAGCTCGCGATGAGCTATCTCGTCGCGATGCCGACCTGGAAGCCGGCGTACCGCCTCATCATCGAGGACAACAAGTCCGGCACGCTTCAAGGATGGGCGATTATCAGCAATGTGACCGGTTCTGACTGGAACAATATTTCATTCTCGCTGGTCTCAGGGCAGCCCATGAGCTTTACGTATGACCTCTATAAGCCGCAGTTCCTCACTCGCCCGGACCTTTCAGGGCTCGCGGTCTCGAAGGCGTCTGCGCCTAAAATTACGAATTCTGGATATGCGCAGGCTGCAGCAGCACCGAAACCCAAGGCGCCTGGGGCCGGGGCTGCAAAGAGTGAATCGTTGCGGAGCGCGCCAAGCTATAAATATCAGGTGATGGCAGATATGGCGATGGATGAGGAGGCTGAGCTCGAACGTGGTTACGACGATTTTGAGGATGCCGTGCCCACAATTTCTTCGAACGAGATGATTGCCGGATTCTCGGAACTTGCGTCGAAGGCGCAGATCGGCTCATTTGACGAATACAGGCTCGCATCGAGGCTGAGTGTACCCGATGGCAACACGGCGCTTGTCAATCTCATCCAGCATAAGCTTGTCGCGCGCGACACGCGCCTGTTTGACAAGCCTTCGTTTAGCGGTTTCGACAACTTTTATCGCGGCTGGCGGCAGACAAAATCCTATCAGACGATCGAGCTCAAGAATGAAGCTGGTGTTGCCTTGGATGCCGGTCCGATTACGATTTATCGCGATCAGGCGGTCATCGGCGAAGGCTATCTCTCGCGGACCGAAAAAGATGCAACGGCCTATATCACGTTCGCAAATGAAGGCAGAATCACGGTTTCCGTGTCGGATACTTCCGAAAAATCGGATTATGTGCTCGAAAGCTTCAGAAATGGCCTGTGCTCGACCGAGGAAGTCATCCATAGGACGGCTCATTTCGAGTTTGACAGCAAGATCCCGAATGAAACGACCGCGCTTTTGCAGATTCCCAACTTCAGGTCTTGGGAAGCCGTGGATTTCCCCGAAAATGTCGTCAAGAGCAATGAGGCTTATGTTGTCTCCGTGAACGTTCCGGGAAACAGCAAGATGGATGTGCCGCTGACGATGCGCAATAAGGTCAAGATACGCTCTCCCCTCAACAATGGCAGTTTTTATCCACTAAATTGCCTGTCTGCGGTCAAGGATGCCCTCAAGGCCGGCGATATTAAAGGCGAGCAGAAAGATAAATTCCAGAAATATGTGGATGATTCCGAAGCCCGTAGTACAGTTCAGGATAAAATCCGTGAGCTGAAGTCCCGTTCGACCGAGATCGAGAAAGATCAGAAGACGCTCACGGAGACGATCAGCGGGCTCAAGGACATCAAGACATCGAATGCGGATTCGCTCAAGAACCAGCTTTTGAGCCGACAGAAGTCGAACGAAAAGGAACTCGCGAACATCGCGACTGAGCTTTACATGCTTCAGGTGCAGCAGAGCGAGCTGAACCTTTCGCTTCAGGCGCTTGTGAAAGAGCTTGATTACACTCGGAAATAATTGACCATATAAAGAAAAGTTAAAAATGCGGTGGATGCGTTGGCTGAAGCCGCATTTTTTGTGAGGGGGCAGATGCCCCCTGCGGCGCTATTGGCGCATGCTAAGTCTAGCTTTCATGCGGTGATGGCGTGTGTTTATCGTGAGATACACGGTGAGCGCATGCGCCAATACGCGCCTACCCCCACTGCGGGGCTTTGCCCCGCAACGCCCCGGCGCGCCTGAATGCGAAGCCGCGAAGCGGCATCAGGTGGCGAAGCCACGCCCGGCCGTATGAAGCGCAGCGAATTAGGCCGGCGCGGTGATCGTATGCGCGCAAGCGCATAGAGCACCGCCTCAAAAGGCCGTATGCGCCATCGGCGCATAGGCCGTGCAAACGGATGACGGGAGGCTTCCTGCGCTTAAATGGCTATGTTCTGCAGGCGTGGATATGAAATGGGGGGTGTCAGAACCGAGCAGAGTGCATATCCATCACCCGGAAAGGGCGAAGCGTATAGCCCGGGTAACAGAATTGCCCCACACACATCTGCACTCTGAAGGGGGGCTGCCAATTGGACATCACAGTCGCAGAATAGATTAAAAAAAGCACCCGGAAATTCCGGGTGCTTATGACGAATCAAGGCATGAATTAGAAGTTTGCGCCGATCTTGACTCCAGCGCTCATGATCTGCTCACCGAATTCGCCTTCGAGGCCGAGAACGAATACATCGCCCTTGAGTTCAACACCGACAAAACCTCTGTGATTGTAGTTTTGTACGCGGTTGAAGACGGATTCGCTTGTCTCGCCATTCGCGCCATAGATGACGAGCGGACGGCTGGAGGCCCACGATGTCAGAAGGCTGTAGCCGGCATAAGGCGTGATGGATGCGATACCGCCAAGACCCCATGTATAGGAAATCGCGACATCCATGTTGACGTTGAGGAGCCAGAGCTCGGATGCGCCGACGATCGTTCCGACATGCGCGCGGACGGAGAGGTCGGGAAGATACCAGAAGCCTTCGGTGATTGCCCAGCGAAGCCCCGCACCGACATAGAAGATCTCTGATTCTGCCAGCCAGTTGAACACGCCTTCCACTTCGAGGCTGAAGGGGAGGCCTTTTCTCATATGAAGCTCGACCGTTGCAAACAGATCCGGCGCTGAATAGGTGCCATCTGCGGCGGGCTGGGCATTCGCGTTTTTATCGGTTGCTTTCCAGCTCGAATCATCTTTTGTCGAGAAGCTCATTTTGGATTCGACGGCGATCTCAAACCCTTCTTCGCCAAGCGTCCGAGCGGGCTGGAAGTGCATCGGCGTGAGGATCGAGGCATACGACTTGGTAAGGGTTTTGAAGTCATCTACGCCGCCATCGCAACCGCTGGCATCACACAGACGCGTGAGCTTAAAATCGTTGTTGTTTGCAAAAGCGCTTGTTGAGATGATGCAAACGGTGAATACGGCCAACAGAGTGAAAAATAGCTTTGTGAAAATGATGTTTTTGCGTTCCATAATTATCCCATAATCAGTCAACGGTCTGATGTCTTGAAACCGTATATTGCGCATCCTAGATTAGCACTAGATGGCTTGCGCGTCAAGAATTGGGGGCTTGCTGTCTCACATTTCGTTTGTATGTAAGGGCAATCACCGGCTTGTTATGGATATTGAGTTTTTCCCACCGATTCGTCTGTTCGTATTTGGCTTTGAGAAGGCATCTCAAGGCTGGAATGTTATTTTCTGTCAGAGAGATCGAAAGCTGTTCGACGGCTGGATGCGTCTCGCGTAGAAACGCGGGAATGACTTCCGTGAGAAGCTTGAGTCCCAAGCCTTTGCGCTGAAAATCTTCGCGAATGACGCACATCGCGATGCTCGCGGTCTTGTAGTTCGGGAAACCGACAAAAATATCGAGCGCGGCAATCGGGGCTGGCGATAGCGAGCTGTCTGTGACCAGCATAAATCGCTTGAATACTCTCGAATCCTTCAGCTTGGGCGGCTCTGAATGGAAACAGCGCTCCGCCAGGCCGGATGGCGATGTCTGCACGATCGTGGAGTGATAATAGGCGGCGTGATCCAGGATGTTCTGGACATCTGACAAGTCATCCTCGGTGACATATTTCAAGGTGACTGATTGATGTGTGAAACTCGCGCTGCTCATGTTTCAAACTCCAAATGCCTGTGTGTTTCACCCCCATACGGGCTGGTTTAATCCAAGGACGTCCCTTGTATTATGACACAAAAACAGCCTCATGCGCAAAAAAATCCGAGCATGCGGGATGAGGCCGTACACGCATGCCGGCGATTGCGGGCTGCGCTTGGCGGCGTTGACCGTTTCCCGGCATTTCCTCTCTATCCCTCGGCATTATGCTTGTTTTTCGTCGGGATGGTAACGATAATTGTGTTTGATGAGCTTTTTTTCAGTGAGTGTCGTTTTGGGGAGCTCGGCCGTCTGTTCCGCGATATTCTTGATCGCGAGCTGACGGTAGGGGAGCGCGTCTTCGAGGCAGTGCCTTTCGCGTGTGGAAAGCGTCCATGTGTCATGACCGGGGACTGTCTCGATATCGACAAATTCAAAGCACGGCGATGCCTTGAGAAATTCCTCGACCGCATCGAAGTAGTCGAGCACGTCGGTCTTGAGCACGAAGAAACCGCCGGGCTTGAGGAAGGTGTGCGCCATCTCGAAGAACGAATCATCGAGCAGCCGCCGGCGCGCATGGCGTTTTTTCCACCACGGATCGGGGAACAGCACATAAATGGCATCGACGGTGCCGGGCTCGAAAAGCACCGGAAGCGCAAGGCGCGCATCCGCATGGATGACATGGCCGTTTGGGAGCCCCTCGCGTGCCAGCTTGTTGGCGGATATACGGCAAAGCGATTCCTTCAGTTCGATGCCCAGAAACGATGTCTCCCGGCGGCCTCGCGCCAGACCGAGGAGAAAACAGCCCCGGTTTGAACCGATCTCGATCTCGGCTGGAAGCGCGATCGGATTCTGGCTTTTCCAGTCGAGTATCCGCTGGATCTCGTCTGATCGGTATTTCAGGATCTCGTCTGGAATGTGCTGGCCGAATGGCGCTTCTTTGAGCTTCTGCCAATCTGGATTGAGCGGTGTCATGCTTATTGTCCTTTTGCAATGATCGTGAGTAGCGACTGGGCGGCTTGTTTATTCGCTGTGGACAGGACTGTGCCCGCCGTGTCGGCTGTGGCTGATGAATCGGGAACGGCTCCCGGCGTGTCTGTAATCGGTATATTCGGGGCAAATATTGCGGCAATGTTGTCGCTGACATCTTTGCCGAAGAATAATATGCCAAAGAGAAGGACGCACATGATGATGAGCGTCGGGATCTTGGAGGTGGGTTTCGGTTTGTTGTATTGGTGGCGTTTGCGCATGTTCAGGGGGTATCCGGCGTGTCAGATCTCCGCACGGAGAGAAGGATAAACTCTGGGATTTCCTTGAGTGGGGCATATTTGGGCGTAACGACGATGTCGAGTGCCGCATTCTGTTCGATCTCGCTGATAATGGCGGTCGGCACCAGGACGCTCATGGTCGTGTTGGCCTGCCTGATCTTGATGCGAGCATAGACGTGATTGAGTCGTTTGAGCAGCACGACACGTACATTTCGGATCATAAAGGCGGGTTCCTTGTTGGCTGTCCCGAATGGTCCGAGCTGCTCCAGATATTGATTTTGCCAGAGTTTCAGAATCTGAGGGATCGATGCCTCGGCATCGATATCGAGGCTCCGGCGCGGGGCATTGATGAGGGAAAATGTGGCGGATGCGTACTTTTCGAGCCGTTCGGTCAGCTCTGGTATGAGCTCGGCTTTCAGGTTCAGGCCCGCAGCGCTGTGATGGCCGCCAAAATCATCCAGAAGATCCTTGCAGGAAGAAAATGCATCGAGGATGCTGAAGCCCTCAGGACTTCTGGCAGATCCTCGGCCTTTGCCATCTGATATCGAGATCACGACCGTGGGTTTGTAGAATTTATCCAGGATCCGGCTGGATATGATGCCGAGAATGCCCTGCTGCCAGTTCTCGCGGGCGATCACGATGATCTTGCGCCCTTCGAGCACCTGCTGCTGCGCCATCGCGGTTGCCTCGTTGATCATGGCGGCTTCGGCATTCTGGCGCAGGTGATTGTAGTTCTCAAGGCTTTTGGCGATCGTCTGGGCGGTCGTAAAACGATAGGCCGTCAGGAGTTCCACGCATTCGTTCGGATCGCCCATGCGGCCTGCGGCATTGATACGCGGCGCGAGGCGGTAACATATCGTGCGCTCGGTGATGTAATGCTCATCGGCACCCACGTCGCTCAGAAGCGCCGCAATGCCGCTTCGCTTCCGCTTGCGGATCACATCCAGACCGACGGAGACGAACATGCGGTTCTCCCCCAAGAGCGGCACCACATCAGCTATCGTCCCCAGGCACACCAGATCCAGCATGTCGAGAAGCTCGGGGGGCTGCTGATGCAGCTTTTCGTAGATCTGACGGCGCTTGCTCTCGTTGATCAGGGCATGGACGAGGTGAAACACGACACCGACTGCGGCGAGATCCTTGTATGGAAATGGGTCATCCACTTGTTTGGGATTGAGGATAAGCGTGTCGGGAAGAATCTCGGGGGGGGCGTGATGATCGACGATCAGCACGTCAATGCCCTGGGATTTTAACATCTCGACTTCTTTATAGCCGCTCATCCCGCAGTCGACCGTAATCAGAAGATCCGGGGTCCCGTTCGATAGCGCGGCGGTCAGCGTCTCTTCGTTAAAGCCGTGACCATCCTCCTTGCGGCGCGGCAAAAAGTAGCGGACATTGACCTGGAGCTGCGAAAAAAATTGATAGATCAGTGTGGTCGAGGTCACGCCGTCTACATCGTTATCGCCAAATATCAATACGGATTCTCCTTGCTCAAAGGCTTGAAGGCACCGTTCCACGGCTTCGGGCATATGGAGCAGCGACATCGAATCGCTGAGATCATCCAGGCTCGGCTTGAGGAACCTCTGAGCCTGTTCTGGCGTGCGGACGCCTCGATTGTAGAGAACGCTTGTCAGGAGCTGGGTCTCATTGAGGTCTGACGCGAGCGCATCGACGGTGTCGCTGTCAGGTTCCTTCAGGTTCCAGTATTTGGTTTCGGGCTTTGTCATGAAAGCTTCCTATGTATTTAGACGTTGTGACTGCCGTGGGGCAGAACAACGGAAGTGAACTGCTTTGGCGCATGCCTGAGGCGGCATGACGGGGATTGCGACGTTCGGGGCGTGTCGCGTCTGGGCTGTTTTAGCCTTGATGACGTGTATTTCACAATAGGAAGATAATCGTTATGCGCAGTTTGATGCCAATCGCGGTTATCTTGATCGGATTTACGGGATGGGCGTTCGGCTGCCGTTGCCTGTGGCTCTGCTGCGTGGGGGGAGGCTGGGGCTTGGGACGGGGCGATGCATGCGTCTGCATGCGATAATAAAAGAGACGCCCGAAATCATTTAGAAATCTCTAAATGATCCGGGCGCCGATATCATGCGCCGATTGGATACGGCGATTAGATCTGGGCGTTCAGTTCCGCGAGTTCGCGGCGTTCCTGGTCGCGTTTCTGTTTGTCCTTGATGATCTTGTCGAACACGAGAAGCATCGGGCAGGACACGAAAATGGAGTTGACGGTGGCGATGCAGATACCGATCGTCATGATGATCGAGAAATCCTTGGTAGCGCCCGTGGCGAGCACTGCCATCGGGATGATGGCGATCAAGGTCGTGATGCTCGTGATGATCGTGCGCGAGAGGCATTCGTTGATGGATTTGTTGACGATACTCTTGAGCGGCACATCAGCCTCGGAAAGCGCGACATTCTCGCGGACACGGTCGAAGGTCACGATCGTGTCGTTGATGCCGTAACCGACGAGCGAGAGGAAGGCTGCAACGGTTTCGAGCGTGATCTCGATGTCCAGGACAACGACGAATCCCCACGAAATGACTGTCGTGACCATCAGGGAGATGACGGCGGCAGGCGCATAGCGGATATCGAAGCGAATGGCGATGTAGAGAAGCATCAGAAGCAAGGCCACGAGGATGCTCACAATCGAGTCTGTGCGGAACTTTTCGCCGACATCCGCGCCAACGGTGTCGATCTGGTCAATGCTGGCGAGCGCGGCGGCTGACAGGCAGGCCTGCGTATCGCTCGGGTTCGCGCATTTGCTCGTGTCGAGGCTGTCCGCGAACTTGGCGCTCAGAAGGCTCACCACCGCATCCTGAATGCCTGTCGGCTTGACGAGATAATGTTTGGAGCCGTTTTCATACGAAACGTGCGAGCGAAGTCCTGAATCTTCAAGCATCTTCTGGATCTCGGCGGCTTCGGGTATCGTTTCCGGCACTTTCTGGCCTTCCGGCGCAACCAGGGAGACAAAGAAATCGCCTCGGATGCCGTCTTCGGCTTCTGCATTACAGGAGGGCCACTGACCGACGACAAATGTGCCGCCCTGCTCTTTGGCAACGGCTGCATCAAATTTGGCGCGCACGTCTGCGAGCTTCTGGCAGTCAAGAAGTGTCGTGGTGCGCGTGCGCACCACAAAGCTGTTGTCCGTGTCGCTGCCGATCTGCTGCACATTGACGCTGCCGAATTGGAGCGCGCCGCTGTTGGCGGCCTGCGCGTCTTCACCTGCCGTCTGCGTGCCGCCAAATCCCTGGCGAACGCGGTCGATATCTATCGGTTGGGCAAAGCGAATGGTGATCGACGTGCCGCCCTCAAAGCTGGTGCCCCACGACGGACCTTTGGTTGCGGTCAGCGCGATGGCGGCGATGATGAGCGCACCGAGAATGAAAAACGCTATTTTACGAAGTTCCATAAACGGAAGGTTCGTATGCGGTTTGATCACTGTGAATTGCATTTTATGTGTATCCTATTTGGATGAAGTTTATCTGCAACGGGCTGCGGAGCGCAGCCCGGCGGCGCTCAGATCGACAGCTTGTCGATATTGCCGTGTACGCGTTGTTCAAATATCGTTTTGGTCACGAAGAATGCGGTATAGACGGTGCTGATGATACCCAGAAGCAGGGTCACTGCAAATCCCTTGACCGGGCCAGAGCCGAAATTCATCAAAACGATCGCTGCCACGGCTGTCGTGATATTCGAGTCGAGAATCGTCCACAGCGCCTTGTCATAGCCGATGAAAATCGCTTTCCTCGGCGTCTCGCCTTCGCGCATCTCTTCGCGGATACGCTCAAAGATGATGACGTTCGAGTCCACGGACATACCGACTGTCAGAACAATACCGGCGATACCCGGCATCGTGAGGGCCGCACCCATCGAGGCCATGCCGGCCAGAATGAACAGGATGTTGCACAGAAGCGCAAATGCGGCGATCATACCGGAGCCCTGATAATAGATGCACATAAACACGAACACGAGTACGAAACCGATGGCGAGGGATTTCATACCGGATTCGATGGAGTCCTGACCAAGAGACGGACCGACGAGGGTTTTGTATTCCTGACGGATCGGCGCGGGAAGCGCACCCGAACGGAGCGAAACAACGAGGTTGTTGACTTCCGTCAACGTGTCCTGACGGTTGCCGCGTCCCATCTCGATCGACACGTTGCCGCCGGGGATCTCGCTGCGGATAACGGGGTCGCTCACGAGTACATCGTCCATAAGAATTGCCAGCTGCTTGCCGACATTCTTCTTCGTGATCTCATAGAACGTGTCGCCGCCTGTACGGTCGAGCTTGAGAGAGACATACGGCATGCCCGTGTCGGGATTGCTTGCGGGGTACGCGGTTTCGACGTTTTCACCGGTGAGCGGGGGAAGGTCGGTGCGGACCAGACGGATGCGCCAGCTCGTGGGAAGCGTGTTGACATCGACATTGTCTGCCACTTCCATCTTGCGTTCACGGGCATCGATCTTTTCAAACACGATCTCGCGACCGCCGGGAATCAGGCTTTCGTTGTCGCGTACAAATTTCTTGAGCGTGTCTTTGCCCGAGGTGATGATGCGGCGCGTATTCGGATCGACGACGTCGTCTGCGCGGAGCGTGCCACGGCCTTTATAAATGCCGCTCTCGCTCGTGACTCGGCCGCTCAGGTTCGTGAACAGGTCGATGCTCTCGTTCTGATCTGCCACGAGTTTGAATGTCAACACGGCGGTTGTCGAAATCAGCTGCTCTGCCGCCGCGACGCGCGAACGCGAAAGACCGGGAAGCTCGACCACGATATTGCGTCCGGCTTCCACGCGCACTGTCGGCTGCGCCACGCCGAGACCGTCGATACGGTCACGGATAATCTCGACGGCCTGCTGAACGGCCGATTCCTCCGCATCCTTGTAAAATCCCTCGCGAAGACCGAGCTTCACCTGCGTCCCCACCGAGTCCGTCACTGAAAGCATCGGATACTCATAGAGAAATTCCGTCGTGATCAGCTTGGCATCGTCCGGATTCTCGAACGTCAGATGGATCTCGTTCAGATCTCGCTTGGTACTTGCCTGCACCGATTTCCCTATCCCCGCAAGCTGGCTGCGGATGTTGGACGCATTCGATGCCAGTTTGTCATCGATTGCGGAATCGATGTCCACCGAATAGCGGAGCATCAGGCCGCCCTGAAGGTCGAGACCGAGCGAGAGCGTCTTGCTCAGGAGCTCTTCGGGAATGTTTTCATACCATTCCGGAAGGGGGGGCATTCGACCCGCGTCCTCATCTGTCACGGCTTCTTTGTCTTCTGGATAGAGCCACATCTCCACGACAGTCGGCATCAAGACTGCGCAGGAAAATAAAATAAGAAACACCAATAAGGCGGTTCTGAACCACCAACTTCGCGACATCGCGTAACCTCTCTATGGGATAATTCAGGGCGCCGGCGCTACGAGGCTGGCCATCAGTGCTTTGGGATGGCTCTTAAGCCCGGCACTCTGTGTATGTTGTAATCACTTTATTTGACAACGCGAGCTATGCCCTGTTTATGGATGCGAATATTCAGCTCGCCTGAGCCTTCGGCGATGTTGATGACAAAATCATCGTCAATCACGCTGACAACTTTGCCATATACTCGGCTGACCGTCTCGACTCGGTCGCCTGCTACGATCTCGCTGATCTCCTTTTCATGCGCTTGCATCGCCTTCTTTTGCGGAAGGATGATCATAAAATAAAAAATCGCGAACAGAAGCAGCATTATGAGGAGTGAACCGATGGTACCCATTGTGGCAAACCTGCGTATATCAGACAGTATGTTGGTACTGCGAAAAGGGGGGATATTCCCCTCAATCCCGTAAAAAAAATTGCCGGTTTAAAAACGGCAAAACGACGTGTGCTATTATCAGAGTTGGACTTTTCGGTCAACTCTATTGATGCACGCTCTCTGATACTTGGGGCACTGCTCAGCCGCCCTCTAAACCATGAGCTTTTCAACACCTTTCGCGCTTGTAAGCAGTCGAATGTTTAGGCTCTGTTTTACGAGTGTGGATATAGCCCTCGTAAGCATCGGCTATTCTAGGTCATACAGATCATCTTCAGTGCTGACGACACGATGCCTAAGGCGCCGTCACCCGCCTCTTGGCGCAGACGTATTCCTCGGTTCTGCTCTGCAAGGGGGCCGCAAAACATGGTCTGCCATATCTACACGTGGGGTGCGGTGCGAACACAGATCACATCCTTGTGACAGCCGACACGATTTCGGCTGACGGCATATTCGCTCGCTATTCTAGGGGAGTTTCATCGCCTTCTTGATAAACCGCGTCAGAGCCTCGGGTTCCGGGGCTTCGACCGTGATGCGCTCGCCTGTGATCGGGTGCGTGAATTCGAGTTTCGCGGCGTGCAGGCACAATCGGTGCGGATCGGCAGGGCGCAGGCTGCGCGGAAGCGGCGTGCCGTAAAGTGTATCGCACACGATCGGGAGCCCCAGCGATGCCAGGTGCACGCGGATCTGGTGCGTCCTCCCCGTCTCGGGGGTGCATGCATATACGCCGAACACGCCGTCTCGAAGCGGGCGCGACATCAGGCACCGCACCTGTGTGCGCGCCGATTTGCGGTTCTTTCCGCCCACGCAGAACTTCTGGATCTTCGTGCCCGTCTGCTCGCCTATCGGCGTGTTCACGAGCCATTCGCGATCCGGGATAAGGTATTCTGAGGCCACATCTGCCGCGCCTGTGCACACCGCAAGATATGTCTTTCGGATCGTGTGCGTCTGGAATTGCTCGGATATCGAGGTGTTGGCGGCACGCGACTTTGTCATCAGAAGCACGCCGGATGTCTGCGCGTCAAGGCGGTGGTGCAGGCCGACATACGGTGACGGCATGCGCGCCGCGAGATATCGCTGCACAGCGGCAAAACAGTGGTCGCGCGACGGGTCAAGCGTGCCCTGGCTAGGCAGTCCCGATGGCTTGTCCACGGCAATCACATAGTCGTCTTCATACAGGATCTGGCTGGGGCTGAGGTCGGTCATGGCGCAAAAAAAAGCCTGTCCGTAGACAGGCCTGAAGTTCGGGTCCCTGGATCACTTGCCCGTCTTTCGGAGATCGATCAGGATCATCTTTGTGACTGCCTTCAGGCATTCAAAGACACCCCTGCCCTCCGAGGCCACGGCTTCAAAGTCCGGAACTTTCGGATACCACTGGTTGAGTTCGGCACGAAGCTCCTCGACTGGAAGTGCGTTCGGCATGTCGCGTTTGTTATACTGAATGACGAACGGAATCTTCTCGACATCGTAACCATAGGCATTCAGGTTGTCGAGAAGGTCATCCATCGAGATGAGGTTGGCCTCCAGACGCTCCGCCTGGCTGTCTGCGACAAATACCACACCGTCCGCACCTTTCATGATCAGACGGCGGCTGTTCGCATAAAACAACTGCCCTGGCACCGTATAAAGGTGAAGGCGTGTCTTGAATCCGCGAATCTCTGGCAGCTCAATCGGCAGGAAGTCGAAATAAAGTGTTCGTTCCTGCTGCGTCTCAAGGCTGATGAGCTTGCCGCGCGTCTCATCATTCGTCACCGAATAGATGTGCTTGACGTTGGTGGTTTTTCCGCACAAACCAGGTCCGTAATAGACAATTTTAAGAACGATTTCTTTGGTCGTATAGTTAAAAAAGGACATTGATGACCACCTTGAACTGATTTAGCCCTGATCGACTGCGCCATGACGG
This sequence comes from Pseudomonadota bacterium, assembly GCA_017555665.1. Taxonomy (GTDB): domain Bacteria; phylum Myxococcota_A; class Bradymonadia; order UBA4248; family UBA4248; genus UBA4248. Next base: position 15,293 of record JAFZFY010000057.1, read on the forward strand.
CGCTTCTCGCAACGCATAACGAAATACCCCCAAATACATAGGGTTGTCAAATATCGATAGTTTTTTGTTTCGGCCGCGTTCTTTTTCGTGCCGAATCGTATGATCTTGGGCGCGGCTATCTTCGATACGCCGCGCATGAGACGTGTCACGACACGTCTCAACATCTGCTCGCCTATGCCTTCCGGCATACGGCTCGCCTCGGGCACGGAAAACAAAGGCCCCTGCCGCCCGCCGCGTAGGCGAAA
>JAFZFY010000058.1 GCA_017555665.1 Pseudomonadota bacterium
ATTGAACAGACTAAAAATCCCTGAGCAGACTAGTGGTTGTCTTTTTACTCATTATTGGATTTTTTTCAATCTTAGCGCGCAAAAATGTAACAATACTGGAATGAAGCGTCACGGATGGGTGCGCGCCGCTATTTGCTTTCGCCAATACGCGTCGCCGGGTGCGCCGCTATTGGCTTTCGCCAATACGCGCCGCAAATCCTGTGGTGTCGTGATCAGGGCTTGCGGGTCACGGCGAGTCGCGTCACGGCCAGGGATAGATTTCAAGGCTGTTTGGGATGCATACATTGCAAATAGACGAGGGGGTAGCGGCGTATGCGCGCAGCCTGGTAAAGACGCGCGGTCCGCACGTCTTTAACGGGCGAGCACATAGCCGCGAAGGGGGAGTCTTCCCCCTGCAAAATAAAAAAAAGCCGACCATAAAGAGCCGGCTTTGCATGGATCATACGCGCATCACGCGTGCATCAATTGACGAGATAGAGCTGGAATTTGTTTGTGCTGAGGTCAAGCGAGCTGAGTGTCGATTCGGTGCCGTCAAAGAGGTTTTTGAGCTTGTAGCTGCCTTTGAGGTTGCATGAGCCGGGGCCGCCGTCGCTGTTCGTGCGCAGACCGATGCCGACGATGATCGTTTCGCCGCCGTATTCGCGCTTGTAGCACCATGCGGTATTTTTGAGGTCGAGCGTTTCGATTCTGCCGCGTGAAAGGGCCAGGTGCGCGCGACGGATCTTTCCGAGGGCCTGGACATAGGCAAGCGTGCCTTTCTGCTGTTCGTTGAGCTCGCTGCCGAATTGCATCATGCGGCGGTTGTCGGGATCGTTCGAGCCGGGCATGCCGTATTCGTCGCCGTAATAGATGAGCGGGACGCCCGGGCGCGTGAACAGGATCGTCCAGGCTGCCATCAGGCGGTCATAGGGATCCCAGTAGTTCGGCGTCGGGTTGCTGCCCCATTTGTTCTCGTTGTCGCCGTTGGCGACCGAGATCGCGCGCGCCACGTCGTGGTTGCCCATGAAGATGCCCATCAGATCGGAGTTGAATTGCGCGTTATAGTTGGCCGCAAGGTCATACAGACCGTGACCGCGCAACACATTGCCGAGCTTGTAATAGAGCGGAAAATCGAACTGTGCATGGAGCAGGTCGGCACCGATATACTTGTTGAGCAGGCCGACATCGCCCGTGAACGTCTCGCCGACCATATAGAACATGATGCCAGTGTTGGCGAAGAGTTTGTCTGTTGCGGCGCGCAGATCCTTGATAAACTGGATGTTCATGTGCTTGACCGCGTCGACGCGGAAACCGTCGACATTCGTCTGCTTGATGAGCCAGATGGCATGATCGACCATCGTCTTGCGCGCATCGGCATTTTCGTAGTTGATGTCGGGAAGATCCTGAGAGAACCAGCACTTTTCGGAATAGTTGTCCCAGTTGTTGTTATTGTCGCAGAGCTGCGGATTGTTGGTGTCGTTGAACCATTCGGGATGCTTGCTGAGCATCGGGCTGTCCTTGAACACGTGATTTGCCGCGAAGTCGACGAGGACGCGGATGCCGCGTTTGTGGCAGGCATCGACGAGGTTGCGGAGATCGTCGAGTGTGCCGAAGTGATCCTCGATGGCGGGAAGGCTGCCAAAATCGCTCTTGTTGTAGTCGGTCATGAACGCTGAGACCGGCCAGTACGAATGGTATGCCGAGTAGTTGTGATTGTCGCCGTTCGTGCCTTCGCTTGTCTTTTCCGTGTTCTTGGTCACGGACGAGATCCAGAGCGTATCGACGCCGAGATCATCGAAATAGCCAGCCTCGACTTTCTGCTGCATGCCCTTGAAATCGCCGCCATACCAGTCGGAGGCTGCGCAGTGATCCCATGTGTGCGATTTCTTGTCGTTGTTCGGGTCGCCGTTGACAAAGCGGTCGGTGAACGCGAAATAGAGCAGCGCGTCGTGCCAGTCGAAAGCCCTGCTTTCGACCCATACGGGCACATAGACCTCGCCGTTATCCGTCGTCACGATGTAGACGTACTTGTTATTTTCCGAGACCGTGTCGGTGATTATCGAGCCGTTGATGCTGGCTTTGCCGCTGCCGCCTGTCACGGCCGTGGCATGCACGCCGTCTTTGAGCGTGATCGTGATCGTCTTGCCGGTCACGCTGACGGATTTCAGATCGGCATTGGCATCCGGGGCGGGCGGGGTAGGCGGATCCGGGGGCGTGACATCGCCCGGTGTTTCGGGGAGAACTTCGCAATCGCCAAAATGCATGTTGCAGGCTGATATGAGCGCGCTCGAATTGCCGTAGTTGTCATAATTCGTGTTGTACGGGTCAGACATCCAGCCGTCATCCTGGCCGGTCTCCTGATTTTCCCATCCCTCGATATGGTATTTGTATCCGTAATTCGAGCCTTTCTTGAGCTTGACCGTGATCGAGTGACAGCCCTTGCCATCGGAAGTCATCGTATAGTTCGAATCATTCTTTTCCCATTCGTTGAAATCGCCGACCAGGTGGACTTTGAAATCAGACACGCCGCCTGAACCGATGTTCGTGTAGGCATTGAAATACTTGAATGTCGTCTCGCATTCCTCTGCGGGGTCTGGTGTTGGGGTGTCGGGTGTCGGGGTGTCGGGGGTTGGATCGACCGGCGGCTTCACCTGTGTGGGCGCCTTTTCGGTGTACTGATAGGTCATGCCGCATTCGCCGCTGGTCTGGTTGTTGCCGTCTTCATCCGCGCTGGCAAGCGGATCTGCCCGATAGCCGTCATCGCCCATGCCGGCAATATAGAACTTATATTTTAATTTCGTGCCTTCCTTGATGTCGATGATGATCGAGCGTTTGCAGTTGTTGTCGGCTTTCATCTCCATGCCGGGGTCTTCCGGGGTCCAGCTGTTCATCTCGCCGATCAGATAGACTTTCTGGTTCGTTCCGCCAGTCGCGGCACAGGTGTCTGCATGGATGTATTCGAAAGCGATCTGGCAGATGGTGGCTGGTTCGGTGCATGTGCCGCTGCTGTCGAGCTGATAGCCTTTGTCACAGACGCACGCGCCGTTTTCCATGTGACCATGGGGGCAGGCATTCGGGTCTTGGGTCGTGCATGTGCCGTTGCTGTCGAGCGCATAGCCTTTGTCGCAGACGCATACGCCGTTTTCACGGTGACCGTAGAAGCATGGCATCGGGTCTGGAGTCGTGCATGCGCCGTTGCTGTCGAGCGAATAGCCGGTATCGCAGGCGCAAATGCCGTTCTGGACTTGTCCGTGACCGCAGTCTTTTTGGGGCGTGGTCTCGGTGCATTTCTGGGCATCTGTCGTAGGCGCGTAGCCGGGAAAACAGTAACATCTGTTTTCATAGTATTGCCCGTGTCCGCATACCGGATCGACCGTCTGGATCGAGGTTGTGCAGGCGAATGTCTCGAAATTGACGACGTATCCGGCATCACACACGCACTGGCTGCCTTCCTGATGCCCATGACCGCAGTTCATGCTGTTCGTGTTGTTGTTATTGCTTTCGGCACAGCCGAGTAATGCCAGGGCTGCAGCTGCAAACAAAATCGCTTTTTTCATGACCGAATTTCTCCGCTTTGCTTTATTTGATTTGATAGATCTGGAACTTGTTGCCGCTCAGGTCAAGTGAACCGGTGCTTATCTCGTTGCCATCAAACAGGCTCTTCAGGTTGTAGCTGCCGTGGAGGTCGCAGCTGCCTGGCCCGCCGTCACTGTTCGTCTTCATGCCGATGCCGACGAGGATCTTTTCGCCGTTATATTCGCGTTTATAGCACCAGGCGTTGTTTTTGAGGTCGATCGTTTCGATCGAGCCGCGCGATAGCGCCTTGTGTGCCTTGCGCATCTTGCCGAGTGTCTGCACATAGCCGAGCATGCCGGACTGCTGTTCGTTCAGGCCTTCGAACTGCATCATGCGTCGGTTGTCGGGATCGTTCGAGCCTGGCATGCCGTATTCGTCGCCGTAATAGATGAGCGGCACACCCGGGCGCGTGAGGAGGATCGTCCAGGCGGCCATCATCCGGTCATAGGGATCCCAGTAGTTCGGCGTCGGGTTGCTGCCCCATTTGTTCTCGTTGTCGCCGTTCGCGACCGAGATCGCGCGCGCCACGTCGTGATTGCCCATAAAAATGCCCATCAGATCGGAGTTGAACTGCGCGTTATAATTGGCTGCCAGATCATACAGACCGTTGCCGCGCAACACATTGCCGATCATGCCATAGAGCGGGAAGTCGAACTGCGCATGGAGAAGGTTGGGGCCGATATATTGGTTCAAAAGGCCGACATCATAGGTAAATGTTTCGCCGACCATGTAGAACGTGATGCCCGTGTTGGCGAACAGGCCATCGATTGCGGCTCGAAGATCCTTGATAAACTGGATGTTCATGTGCTTGACGGCATCGACACGGAAACCATCGATATTCGTCTGCTTGATGAGCCACACGGCGTGATCGACCATTGTCTTGCGCGCCTCGGCGTTTTCGTAGTTGATGTCGGGCAGGTCTTGCGAGAACCAGCATTTTTCCGAGTAGTTATCCCAGTTGTTGTTGTTATCGCAGAGCTGTTTGTTGTTGAGATCATTGAACCAGTCGGGATGCTTGCTGACCATCGGGCTGTCTATGAAGACGTGGTTTGCCGCGAAGTCTACGAGGACACGGATGCCTTTTTTGTGGCAGGCATCGACGAGGCTGCGGAGGTCATCGATCGTGCCGAAGTGATCCTCGATGGCTGGAAGACCGCCAAACTCGCCCTTGTTGTAGTCGGTCATGAATGCTGAGACCGGCCAATACGAATGGTAAGCCGAGTAGTTGTGCGTGTCGCCGTTCGTGCCCTCGCTTGTCTTTTCCGTGTTTTTGGTCACGGACGAGATCCAGAGCGTGTTCACGCCGAGATCATCGAAATAGCCGGCATCGACTTTCTGCTGCAAGCCCTTGAAATCGCCGCCATACCAGTCGGTCGCCGAGCTGTTGTCCCATGTGCCCGATTTCTTGTCATTGTTGGGATCGGCATTCATGAAGCGGTCAGTGAATGCGAAATAGAGCAGCGCGTCATGCCAGTCGAAAGTTTCATCTTCGACCCAGACCGGCACATAGACATCGCCTTCGTTTGTCGTCACAGCGTATGTATATTTGTTGTTATCGCTGACGGTATCGGTGATCGTCGTGCCGTTGACCAAGGCGTTGCCGCTGCCGCCTGTCACGCCCGTGACGCTCAAGCCGTCCGCAAGCGTGATCGTGATCGTCTTGCCGCTCACGCTGACGGATTTCAGAAGCGTGTTTACGGGGGCGAAGCCGGGACACGACCCGAATGTCAGGCCGCAGGACGCGATGGTTGCCACCGAGTTGCCGGAATCATCATAACTCGCGTTTTCAGGGTCTGCTTTCCAGCCGTCATCTTCGCCGGTTTCCTGATTTTCCCAGCCTTCGATGTGGTATTTGTACGCGACTTTCGAGCCCTTCTCGAATTTGGCCAGGAACGTGTGGCACCCGCTGCCGTTCGAGGTCATCGTGTAATTCGGATCGTTCTTTTCCCAGGCGTTGAAATCGCCGACCAGATGGACCTTGAAATCGGCATTTCCGCCTGAACCGAGGTTCGTGTACTCGTTGTAATACTTGAATGTCGTGATGCAATCAGTCTCTGGGCCGGGCGTTTCGGATACGCATTTGCCGTCTGTGCCGATCTTGTAGCCGGAATCGCAGACGCATCCGCCGTTTTCATATCTGCCATGCGCGCCGCAATCTGTCGTTGGCTGCGTGCTCACGCATTTGCCAGTGATGCTGTCAACGATGTAACCGGAATCACAATAGCATACTCCGTTATCGAGGTAACCATGGCCGCAGATGTCTGTGGGCGTGTGATCATCATTGGTGCACCCGGCGATCATCAGTGCGGCGGCTGCAAATATCATTGTTTTCTTCATAGACAGCTCCTTGACAGATAAGGTGGCAGATTCCAAACCACAGAGCGTGTTTTTTACTCGTTTATGCGCTTTTTTCAAATACATTGGCGCAAAAAAGCCTCTTTATGGGTGACGATTCAGCCCATAGACTTGTCTGAAGTATGGCGGATATCCGGACAGGCGATAGGCAGTAGATGATAGGCGCGCACTTCGAATGCATGGGGGGATGCGCTATCGGCTTGCAGCCGATACGCGCATCGCGGTGCCGCTATCGGCTTGCAGCCGATACGCGTCGCCGACGGCCGTGATACCTGATGCTGTGTGGCGTATCACGGTTGGGAATATGCCCTCGGATATATTGAAAAATATGCCCCGGATATAGGGTCGCGTGCGCGGAAACGGTCGGGATGCGCCGTCGGCACGCGACGATGCGGTTCTGGCTGAGCGTGGGATGCCGCTTAGAATGTCATGCCAAAGCCGAGATGCGTCGGGCTGATCTGATAGCTCATGGAGACTTTCTTGTCCTTGGAGGGATGCGTGTAGGCATAGCCGGCGATGCCTGTCATGATCGCGCCCGCGACTGCCAGGCCGATGCCGACACCCGATAGCGCCATGCCTAAGGTCGATGGCTGATAGGATGCATCAGGTTCGTAGCAGCTGCCATCATAAAATGTGCCGTGGTATGTGTTGATGCACAATTCCTCATCATGCGTGCTATTCAATTGGAAATACTGATGTTTAGAGCCTTTGATCAAGCCCAGCTGCAAAAGCGCGCCTGCGCCCATCAGCCCTACGCCAGTCCACATCAGGATCGCGTTGCGTTGCTGCACCTTCTGGACATCGAGGTCAGCGTTGTTCGCGATCACGGTTCCCGTCTTGTCTGCCTGGAGGGTGTCGAGGTTCTCGACTTCATATTGCGCGTAATACATGCGCTGGATCAGGTCGTGATCGACTTTGAAAGTCTCCGTGTTCAACGTCGCGGTGTTGAGATATTTCAAGGCATTGTCGTGATCGCCCAGCGAGCGATAGGTCATGCCGATTGAGTAATTCAGGATAGGGGAGTCGGCGCAGATCGCTTGGAGCTCTTTGGTGATATCAAGCGCTTTTTGATAGTCTTTGGCAGTATATGTTTGGGTGAACTCAGCAAACTTGTCGTGCCAGGCCGTGTTTGTTTCGAGCGTCGTGCAATCATTTGGGGCATTGGGGGCGTTGTTTTCCGCATTTTCCTGAGGCTCATCTGCCCAGACTTCGGTACTCAAACCGCCCAATATCAAACAAATACTACTGATTAAAAAAATACGCTTCATCATGCCTGCAACCCTCGGTGAAACCAAATCACCGGACTTTATTCTGCATGATTGTTGAGAAAAATGCAAGCAATGAGGGGGATGCAGCCTTGCACGGTTACGACTCAGCCCATAGACTTGTCTGAAGTATGGAGGGCTTTTCGGACAGGCAGTAGGCCGTATAGGGTAGGCAGGTGTTAGCCGCACAGGAACTTTTGCCTTGAGGGTATATAGATACTCGACTGCTTATAGGCGCGATAGGCATGGAAACGCTTAGATTTTGAACTGTAATTTCGTGATTTAAATTCATATCCACAGGCGTTGCACAGGGCCGGAATTTATATATGTTTTAATGTGGGTGTTTATCTTACCATTGCGTGCGATGGCTTGTTTTTCAATGGTTTCGAGACGTTTATGCGTTTGTATAAAAATGTATAATTTGTTGTTTGCAAAATAATTATGGTTTGACTAAAGAGAGTTTCCGTCTGGAGGGCTTCCGGGCTGTGTTCGAATGGGAGAGTATCATGTTCAGGCGTTGGTTTTGGCTTTCGATCGTCTGGTTATGCGCAGGGCTTTGCGGATGCAACGCAGAGGATGTGGATGCGACAGATGCGGCTCTGATCGTCTATCCCGATGATTCGGTGAAGGTGATCGAGGCCGGCGGTTCAGTGGATTATGTGGTGGCTCTCTCGGCTGAACCGGCATCACGTGTCACGGTCAATGCCGTGGCTTCTGAGGCGGATGTCGTTTCGATCAGTCCTTATTTCTTTATTGATCCACAGCAGTGGGAATCTGGCGGAACCGTGCGTATCACTTGCATCAATGACGCGCAGGCTGGGGATCGCGTGGTAAATATCAGGTTTGTCACGGCGTGTCTGGATGTGAATTTCCATAATCTGAACATAGAAAGGCGCGTGATCTGTTCGGGAGGCAGTGTCGTGACTGACCCGAAGGATCCTGCAGATCCGACAGACCCTGTTGATCCGTCAGACCCGACAGACCCGACAGACCCGACAGACCCGACAGACCCGACAGACCCGACAGACCCGTCTGATCCCATCTCCCCATCTGATCCGACAAGACCTGTGACCCCCACGACACCGCATATTCCGGGGCAGCGGCCGATTGCCAAGCCCGTTGAGGTCGCGCAGGGCGATGTCAAGGTCACCTCCGATTCGATGATCACCTCTGAGGATCGCGAGACCGCTACGGTTTCTGTTGCCCTGACACAGAAACCGTCCGAAATGGTGACCGTCTTTGTGCGGAGCATGGATACAAGCGAGGGTGTGGTTGCGCCGGATTCGCTTCAGTTTTCAGCAGAAAACTGGAACAAGCCGCAGACGTTCACGGTGACGGGCGTGGACGACGATGTCCTCGATTACGACATGTATTATGACGTTGTGCTGTCGATCGTGAGCAGCGATCCCGCATACGAGGATCTCGACGATATCGTGCTTTCTATGATGAATCTCGATAACGAGGTCGCGTATGTCGTGCCGGACGGGACGCCGGGCGTGCTCGTGTCTCCGTTCGCCGGCCTGATCACTTCGGAAAAGGGGGATGCCGCGCAATTTTCCGTCGTGCTTCAGTCTGAGCCTACGGCAGAAGTGTCGATTCCGGTGCGCTCGCTTGACGAGACAGAGGGGCGTGTCAGCGTCAAGTCGCTCGTGTTCACGCCGCTCGACTGGGACAAACTCCAGACGGTCACGGTCACGGGGGTGGATGATGACAAGGCGGATGGCGATGCCGCCTATACCATACAGCTTGGGCCTGCGAGCAGCTATGACGATCGGTATGACGGCATGGCCGTTCAGAGCGTCTCGATCAAAAATATCGATAATGACGAGCCAGATGTCCCGGCTTCTTTCGTCCTGAGCGCGCAATCTCTCGATATCGAGGAGAGCGGCGCCCCCGGCACGCTGACGCTTGCCCTCGGCACCAAGCCTATGGAAAATGTCACGGTCTCGCTGGCGGTTACGGATGATTCCGAGGGCGTGGTCACGCCGAAATCGCTGACGTTTACCGAGAAAAATTGGGATAGGCCGCAGACGATCGAGGTGTATGGCGTCAGCGACGGCATTGAGGACGGGACGCAGACATTCTATCTCAATTTCTCTGTTGCCAGCGAGGATACGCGTTTTAACGGATACCAGATCTCGCCTGTTCGGGTCACGTCCAGGGACAGCGATGTCCATCAGGACCAGACGGTGAGGCTCAGAGTTATGGCGGCCAACATCACGTCGGGCAATTATCAGGCATATTCGCCGGGACACGGCACGCGCATCTTTCAGGCTGTGAAGCCGGATGTCGTCTTGATCCAGGAGTTCAATTACAACAATACCAACGATTCGCGTGACGCGCTTGTGGGCTATGTGAGCTCGACATTTGGGCCGGAATATCAGTTTACACGCGGGCGCGGCTCGATTCCGAATGGCGTGATCTCTCGCTATCCGATCATCGAAAGCGGCTACTGGGCCTCCAATGTCATCAGTAATCGCGACTGGGACTGGGCTGTGATCGACCTGCCCGGCCCACGTGAGCTTCTCGTCGTCAGCGTGCATCTCTCGACAGATAAAAATGCCAAGGAAATGCCGGTGCTCATCGACCATATTCAGGAAAAGCTCTCGACAGATGCCAAAAACGGTCAGTCCTATTTCGTCATGATCGGCGGCGATTTCAATACATCGAGCCGCAGCCCAGTCGTTCAGCACATGTCGGATGTGTTCACGACGGCTGCGCCGTATCCCGTGGATCAGAAGGACAATGACGGCACGAATGCTAACCGGGGCAAACCTTACGATTACCTGCTCTGCAGTCCGGACTGGTGCAAGTACGAGATTCCCGTCGAGATCGGCACGCATACCGGTAATTCGGCATATAAAAATGGGCATGTATTCGACTCGCGTGTCTATTACAAAACCAAAGTTGGGAATGGCACGGAGCTCGATTATGTCCCGCCCGTAGAATCGAATGATTCCGGTGCCACGAACATGCAGCACATGGCCGTGATCCGTGACTTTGAATATACCTATTGATTCGTCGTGTGACGCGCATGCAGCGCTTTTGGGAGGGGGAAGTCTCCCCCTTCGCGGCTATGTGCTCGCCAGCCGAG
>JAFZFY010000059.1 GCA_017555665.1 Pseudomonadota bacterium
GTCTGGTGGACGGGGACGGCTGCTCCGCCAACTGCCAGGTCGAAGCGGGCTATGCCTGCGAACCCGTAGGCAAACCGGACGATCAGGGCAAGCAGCCCTCCCACTGCTATGCCCGCGTATGCGGCGACGGCTTCGCCGTCGGAAATGAGGAATGCGACGACGGAAACACGCAGAATGGCGATGGATGCAGCAAGTTCTGCAAGCGCGAGCCGAATTACAACTGCCCCAATACCGGCGGTCCCTGCGAAAAGGACGTCTGCGGCGACAGCAAGGTCACCGGCGACGAGACATGTGACGAAGGCACGGCACAGCCCTCCGGCGGCTGTGTCAACTGCCAGATCCAGTTCGGCTGGGAATGTAAGACGCCGGGCGCAGCATGCACCCAAACTGCCGTATGCGGCGACGGCGTTTTCCAGGGCAGCGAGGAATGCGACGACAACAATACCGAAAACGGCGACGGCTGTTCCAGCACCTGCCAGATAGAGCCATCCTACAAATGTTCGGGAACGCCGAGCATCTGCGAAAAAGGCTCATGTGGCGACGGCATCCTGCAAAAAGGCGAGACATGCGATGACGGAAACCAGAAAGCCGGGGACGGCTGCAGCCCAGAATGCACCAAGGAGCCCATCTTCAACTGCGACAACAATATCTGCAAGCCCGTCTGCGGCGACGGCCTGACGCTTCTGGAAGCCGGCGAGGAATGCGACGACGGAAACCTCGACAACGGCGACGGATGCTCCAGCTCATGCACGATCGAATACGGCTTCAAATGCGTTGCGCCGCAGAACGAAGCCAACCCAGCCACCATCACGCTCCCCATGGTCTGCTGGGATGTCATCAAGCATGGCGGCCATTCGGTGCCTGCATCGACCACGCCCATGACCGACGGCTATGTCTCGAAGGAGATGTATGACTCCCTTCCCGAGTCGTGCAAGGGGACGAACAACGGCTACCGCAGTCAGAACCCGCTCGAAATCGGCCGCCCCAATCCCGATTTCTATTCCACATGCACCCACGGCTGGTGCGAGAACGTTGTCGCGCAAGAGCTCGACCTAGACGACACGCCGAGGCTTCTGCCCGGCTCCGATATTCAGGCCGTCAAAGTCCAAGGCCAGTCCACCTCCCCCGGCGACTGCCTCAATCTCTACACCTGTCCGGAAGTCTTCAAATGGTGGTATCACGACGTGCCCGGCATCAACAAACGGTTTAACAAATCCATCACCCTAAGCCGTCAGAACAACACCAATGCCTACCAGTATTCATCCAGCAACTTCTTGCCGATCGGCGTAGATGAAGGCTATGGCAAGGCCGGCTCAAACGGAAGCCAGAATGGCGAGTTTTCTTGCGCCATCACGACATACTTCAAATATGACGCACAGAACGAGGAACTCATCTTCCAAGGCGATGACGATGTCTGGGTCTTCTTCAACCGAAGACTTGGCGTTGACCTGGGCGGTCTGCACGGCGCATGGCGCAAGAGCATCGTGCTGACCGAAGACCTCGCGCGCGAAAAGCTCCACATGTATCGCGGCGGCATCTATCCGATCCACATTTTCCAGGCCGAGCGCTGCATGGGGTCCTCCAACTTCATCCTCACGCTCACGGGCTTCGTCAAGATGGGCGAAAGCACCTGCAACGCGGTCTGCGGCGACGGCATCGTCGCTGGCCCCGAGGAATGCGACATCAAAGGCCATACGGACGACGTAACCGCAATCTATGAAGGCTGCGTCAACTGCAAGCGCACGCCCTATTGCGGCAACAGCAAGGTCGAGACCGGCGAAGGCTGCGACAACAAGGAAGACTGGTGCCAGAACTGCCAGATCACGACCTGCGGCAACAAGCAGCTCGATGAGAATGAAGAATGCGACATCGATGAAAACGACAAGACGGTTTATAAGAATGGCACCGACGACGCCGGCAAATCCTGCGCCAACTGCCGCGTCGTCGGCTGCGGCGACGGCATCCTTGATGATGGCGAAGAATGCGACGACGGAAACAACGTGGATGACGATTCCTGCACAAACGCCTGCAAACTCCCCGCATGTGGCGACAAAATCAAGCAGGAATGGCTCGGCGAAGTCTGCGACGACGGCATCAATGACGGCGCATACAGCCACTGCGGCATCAACTGCGTCTATCTGGCCCCGAGATGCGGCGACGGCATCCATGACGTCTATAATGGCGAGGCATGCGATGACGGTATAAACGACGGCACCTACAACACCTGCAATCCAGACTGCACGCTCCCCGCACGCTGCGGCGACGGTATCATCCAAGAAGGCCTTGAGGCCTGCGATGACGGCGAGAACAACGGCAACGGCAAGTGCACGCTGGACTGCAAGCTTTCCGTCAACTGATCGGGCGCGGGCTATCGGGCTTCAGGCCCGATACGCCCTGCGCATCGGCCTATCGCCTGCGGCGATACGGCCTCTGCCGCCTCGCTATTGGCTGCGCCAATACGCGAGGCGCACCTCTACCGTCCCCGCAGTTCAAAAGGCAGCCCCCACCGGCACACATAAAACGCACAATAAACACGGCCGAATGCCATATCCACAGTCATAAAATATACAATTTCCCTAACAAGGCTTATGCCCAGGCCTGATCTGATTTAATATAAACGGATCCTTAATTTTCATATCATTCGCAAAGAATAGAATCTTAGTCATGATTTCTGATGTTTGCGGATCATCATCAATAAAGGGCAAAAACAGCTTGCCTCGATGCTGCGAATGAACAGGCAGGACAGCAATCTGCGCGCCTCCAATCTGAAAGATAACGCCAGACCCCAGATGAATATTATAGGATGCGCGTTTACCCTCAATGTGTGCATGCTTTTCGGTAAACGAAACATTTTTAAGCCCAAAGAGCTGCATATTATATTCGGCAATCACCTTGCGCATCTCGATGGTTGAATGGCTCGTTTCGGGATCGACATCACCCGCATGCGCCACACTGATTGCCAAATCGACATCGCGCATCACTTCAGAGAATATGATTGGCGGAATATCTTTGAGTGGTATCGGCGCATAAGTATTTCTATCAAAAAAATCAACAGATTCAATCGTTGGATATTCGATATCGCCAGGCGAGAACCAGTCCGCGACCGCATAGATACGAGCTACGATGTTTTCTTTATAATAGACTTTTTGCAGACCATCTTCATAGTCAGCGATCCACCGACGACCTTTCAAGCAACCCACAGTGCGCTTTGGCTTGATCTGATGACCAGCAAAGCGCATCGAAGACTTCATCTCTCGTTCTTCGTCGGTCAATAGATAGAGCTCTCGGAAAACTTGTTTGAACGGCTGTTTGATTTGATGATCGAAGATATATTTTTGATAAAATGCCCAGTCGCCAGCACGATAGAGGTCATACGGGTGTGCGATGCGAAGTGTAGCATTCGGTGCAAGCGAAAACTTGATTCCCTTTGGATTTTCAAAGCCATTCTCACTGTAATAAACAGAATGATTGCCGAGCATAAACACGAGGTTTGCGAGATATGGACCGGCAATCTTGTTTTTTAGCAGTGTTTGCAGCTCCTCCAGAGGCAATTCGGTCCCGTATTCCATAAACTCTTCAAACATCTGGCGCGTGCGCGATTGCTGTTCACGCAGTTGGCGCAAAATCTCTTTGAGTTCGCAGACCTGCGCCTCCTTGTTATATTTTGAGGGCACAGCTTTAAGCGACTTGCCATCTTTAAGACATTCAAGCGAAAGCGAATAGTCTTCAGGCGATTGCGCAATCCTGATTTTGATATCTGCATCAAGTTCAGTCCATTCAAAAGCCCAGGCGTGCACATCGCTGAGTTTTGTCTCCATGGTCAAGATAAGCCGTGTTTCGTCATCATAACCGGCATTGCTCGCGAGGTTTCGTATCGCCATTTGTGCGGCAGCGGTCTCACTCGTGCGCCGCTGACTGCCAAAGTTTTTTGCCGCTTTTTTGAATGCCTGTATGAATTGATAGCGCTTCAAACAGTCATCGCCATCGGCCAACGGAATGAGCGGATATGCCATCAAAAGGTCTTTGTTGCGCTTGTCGAGGATCTGATTTTCCGTGTCAGCAATCGTGTATTTGCCAAGTGCGGCATCGGCATATTTTCTGGCACGCGTGTGCTTGTTTGTTTCTGAGATATATTTGGCGGATTTATAGAGCATCTGGAAATGCGCTTCGCCAAGTTTATCGTAGGCTTCTTTAAACCAGTGAAGCGCCATCGCGCCTTGCTGCAGATCTTCATACGATATGGGCGTATATCGCGCAAAAATCGCCTTTTTGCGTTCGGCGCGGCCGTGATAGTGATCGGAGAACAATTCCCCAACGTGGGCAGTGAAATAATAAACGCCTGATGTCAACCCCTCCCAGCCCAGATATCTTTCGATAATCGGTGCCCAAGTGGGGTTGAACATCGCCACATCGACCAAGCGCTGTGGCGAAACCTGAATGTCCTTCAAACAGTCTTTGAGCGAGTTTTCGTCTTCACCGGGTGACGGTTGCGAAACCATGATTAATTTTGACAAGCAAAAGCGCTTACTGTTGCTGTGGTGATATCTATAATAGGCTTCCCGATCAAAGATATCATCGCCGATGGCGGTCAGAAGTTCAACGAGATGCTTTGTGCCGCGAATGGCAGGCACGGCATAAATGTCATCCGAAAAAGCAGTGGGGAGCTCGCTTCGCTTGGCTTCGATACTCAATATGAGTTCGGATATTGGCCAATAGATCTCCTGCGCGGTCGCAGCAAGTTCTGGAATTTGCATGACATTGGGGTTGTTCAGTTCGACGATAAAAGGTGCGATATCTTTCAAAACCTTCCCAAGATCTAGGTCAAACAGTGACTGATAGACTTCGTCTTTGGTAATCAGTTGCTCTAAATGTGCACGGATGTGTTCCATCGCTGATAAGTCCATCACATTATCTTGATAAAATTGGTCAAGCGATTTTGCCACAATATAATATGTTCTGAAATCAGCCGGGCGCACAAATGGTTTGACCAGTTCATCCGTGAGCAATTCAAATAATCTGGTTTGATAGAGAGGATATATCTTGCCGTCTTCTGCTTTATAAACAGCATTCGTCATCTCGAGCGGCTTGGACATGATCCCGCCAGCAAAGCAACAGTATAAGTCTAAAAGGAATGCGCTGTGTTCTTTGACATGAAGTTCAAACAAGCATTCAAAAATTTGATTGATGTGAGAGTCATATTTATATTTCTCATCAATCGAATAATATCGATTGAGGTCAATATCAAATACATCTTTCAAGACCTTAACCGTTCCTGAACCGAGTGCACTCAAAATCAGTCCAAGCAACAAACTTTCGAAATTTTTAATCTCTTCATCATAAAATTTGCGCCACAAGTCTGAAAATGGATATCTATCGATCTTTTTATCAGCATCATAATTGACGGTCCAGAAACTTTTACCAAGGATTTGTTCACAACCACAATAATCTTCATATTGCAAGTCTCGGTGCGCTTCGATAAAGTCATCTAATTTCCTCAAGACTGCTAGGGTATGAGGTAACCAATTGATAAACAAGCGCTTAATAAAATTAATATCGCTATAGACGACCGGCATAGTTGTCGTAATATTTGGATCATAGATGCCATAGCCTGGCTGATTGAGGATATTCTCCGTTTCATTGTGTTGATCCAATATGCCCTGAATGACGATTTCTTCTTCTGGCGTAAGCTTGTCCATCAGGCGCACTGTCGAAAGCAATAGGTTATATACCGCCTGCCGGCTCTCTTCGGTCTTCAGGCGCTTTACAAGCTCTAGCCCTGCCATGCGCATCTCTTTTTTCTTGGCTTTTAGCAGATCTTGCGTCGTCTTGAGCAAAATATTGTCTGGAGCTTTTAAAAATAGCTCATATAAATACTCTCGTGCATTGATTGCCTTGAATCTGAAACAGCCCTTTAAGTATTCATAATCTGCGTCTTCGAGCTTGATGCGCGGTATCACGAGATCTACAATCTCGTCATAATAAGAATTGCGCGAAAGCGCCGCCTGAAACAGAACATGTCTTTGCACTTCGGTGACCGGATTCCAAACAGCCATTTGCAGACATTCGCGATCATAACAACTCGCTTCTGAATATCTTGGTGCCAATTCAGACAGCAGCTCGTTGTCCTGCATCATCCATGCAATCAGGAACATCCGGCTGAGGACCTTTGGCGGCTGAAGCCACTTTTCATAGACAAAACCCAACGAATATTTATACCCATCTTTGGGCATCTTTTCTAACAGCTTGCCGAGTTTGTCATAATATTCTTTGGCCTCCTCTTTTGATTCAAAATGAGGTGCCAGCGGAATGGGGTCCGCCTTTCGACCAATAACTCTCCATTCATCAAATACTGAATTGTCAAATATTAAAAAGGCTCGATTGGTAAGCGTTTGATACCCAGAAATGAAGTGATCGAACCATGTCGTGAGTATGGCATGATCATCTGCATAATGGTCGATGATATATTTCGCAAGATGCGTAAGTCTGCCAGGATCACTAAAATAATAGCGGGCATGAATCGATGCCGCGAGGATGGGTTCGCGTTTGTTTTCATAAACCATGCGTTCAATGAGTTCGGCGCTCTTTTGGCGATCTCGTATCGCGAGTCCCCAAAGCCCGAGATGGCATTGCAGATGATTTGTCGATAGCGCAAGTTCCTCACAACATTCGGGCTGAAAGATTACCGTTTTCATCAAAGCAAAGAGCTTGTCCGACAATCGTTCCACACCTTCCGGCTCAGATATGCCTGTTTGCGTCGCAAAAGCTCGGCGCACAGATGAATAGCGAATCAGATTATGATCACAGATGGCCTTAAAGATATCGATTTGTGATTCGAGCGTGCCGGCATCCATGTTTTCGCAAATACACTGCCGCACGCCTTCTTGAAGACCGGCATCGAGCAAATCGTCAATCAGGTATTTTCGAAGCACGACATTGTCACTCATCACGATGCCGCGGACAATCCCTGGAGTGATATAGTATTCGCACGTCTCGTCGGTGAGTATTTCTGTCAGAAACTCTATGAGATTTTCATCATTCAAATCAATCGCGGCGGCGATCATATCGCCTTCGGCTTTCATAGGCCTCCATTTGTCTGGAGACGTATCAAAGCCTTCGATGAGATATTCAACGACATCGTTGTGATGGGCTGTGGATAAACGGTGATAGCTATATAATACTTCGCGCAAAGTAGTATCACAGAACGATCTGTCTTGCGGCGCGCGAAGCGTCGGACGATAGCTTGTGCGTAGATAGCTGAATTTCCCTTGCTTGTTGAGGATATAAATCGCCTGTTCGCGCACGGGTTCTGGCTCAAGTGCCTGAAACAGTTCTGGAAATTTTCGCGCAAAGCGATCGCCAAGTCCCTGCTTTAATGGCCGCGAAACATCGGTCACTGCAGTTTCCAATGCATTTTTCATCTTGCCCAGCATATTGTTGAGCGGCGTCGGCGTTGTTTCTGGCTTCTTTTCTGTCACAACATCGCGAATCGCCTTTTTGAATACCCCAAAGAGGCTATCGATAGCTTTTTCTGCTTTTTTTGTATTAATCGCTTTCTGGTCAACATCTCTGAATATCGTTTTGACTTTGCTCGCCAAATCATCAATCGGGCTCGATACATTGACTTTATCTTCGAACGTTTCCGGCTTATTCAGCTCGATACAGGCCTCTCTAATCATCTTCTTGAGCGCATCCGAGGCTGCCTCTTCTGAATAGCGGACATCCTTTTCGAACGGAATACCAAGTTTTTCCCATACGTCATACATCACATAAGACATAATATTTGCTCCAGTTTTATATAAATTTTATCTGTGCTTACCACATCCTGCCACAGAGCATCGTCAAGCGAATAAAAGTAAACGGCTTGTCGAGCTCGATCGGCTCATCCAAAGCTTCTAGGCGCTTATCGCCCGAAAATATGCAAAAAATGCCATCTTCAAAACATTGGATCGCGTTATGAATGGCTTTAGACAATACGGGTTGTTTTTCGCCATAATTCACCCCAAACCCGATTTTTCCAGTCACCGAGGCATCGTCGATCTCTTCTTGAGACAGCGCCTGAAGGATCTCATTATTTGCGCGGGCTTTGTAAGATTTCACACAGGCTTTGACGACTTCAGTAATGAAGCTTCGCACATCGGCAGGCGCGTGTTCAAGGTCGAGCGTTTCTTCGGCAACGACCGGTTCCCTTTTGGAAATGCTCTTCATGCATATTGTGATCTGAGGCATATCGCTGTTCCTAACATAAATCGCTGTCGTTTCAAACTGCACCCACGTTCACATATTATCATCCCACTTCCATAAATCTTAACAACAAAATCATCCCTTGCCCCCAAAACACATTCCCACGCCTCAACCATCCCCTTTCTTTTGGGAATTTCCAGGAAAACGCTATACATTGGACATCCAAGACAGCGTTTCCTTACACTAACTCACAAGCTCACTTGCACGCAGGCACTGATGCATCGCAAGTCTTGCCGGCCTTGCAGGTCTCATAGTGCTGCCAATAGCCATCCACGCACGCCTGAACTTCATTCTTCGCGCATCTGCCCTTGTCTCCATCACCGCATTTTTCCGGCGCGAACGTGCGCGTCATCTCGCTCACGAGCTTGCGCTTGCTGTCCACACGCATCGGGTCAGACTGTCCATCTTTCACAGGACGGCACGCCAAAACATCATCTTTGCCAAGCTTGAACACGAACGTGCAATAATTCGTGCCCTGATAGCCCGCATACGCCGATTCCGTCATAAACTCGACATTCTTGCCGCAGTCCTGGCAGAACGGGTTGTGCACCGCATCAATCTTGTTCCATTCGACAACGGGTTTGCTCAAATCGGTCGTGCACGCCATATACGCGCTCACATCGCTCGCAGTCTTGCCCTCGGGCAGAAGGATACGCCCATAACCGATATGCGAATCCGCCTCCATCCACTGGAAATTGCACCAATCCACGGAATCCGCAAACGCCGAGCTGCCCATCAGGCACGTCATGGCAACCGCAACCATCGTCAGAAACTTTTTCATACACACCCTCCTAAACAAAGGCCCAATAAACATAAAGTGGGCAGACTTGCTCAGTCTAGTGCTCGCCAGGCATGGTGTCAATATCCCCCTCACACCCTTACATACCGCGTGTTCTTCCCCGTCCCTCTGCGGATAATGCGCCCCTGTTCGAGCAACGCGCGAATACCATTAATCGCTGAAGTCTGGGATATATCAAGCATCGATTCGATTTCCTTGCGAGAAAGCGCGTCTCGCGTTTGGAAC
>JAFZFY010000007.1 GCA_017555665.1 Pseudomonadota bacterium
GCTAATCCAAACAAATAAGACGTAAGGCTTGACAACGGTCACTACATATCAGAGCCGTTCCGCGGAACGGCTCGTGCGTGCCGTATGCCGCAGGCATAGGCGCGCCCCAAAAAGAACCCAATAACCAGGCGTGACAATTTCCAGTGATTTAGGTATATCACGGCGTTTTTCGCGGCTGGCGTGCCGCTGTCTTTTTAATCTCTCAAAGTAAAAGAAAATGTCTGTACAAAACTTCCAAAATGAAATTCTTGAGGCCGTTGCCTCGGCATGTCGTGAACTCGGCGGAGAAATCGATGCCGCTCAGATTGCGCTCAATCCTGTGCCTGAAAATCAGTTCGGCGATATCGCCATGACGTGCTTCGCGCTTCGCGGCAAGCTGAAAAACCTTGAGCCCAAAGCCCAGAACAATCCTGTCGCTATCTCGGCTGCGCTTGCCGAAAAACTCGCGTCCTCGCCACTGTTTGACGGTGTGAAGGCTTGCGGGCCTTATCTGAACATGGCCTACAATACGTCAAATCTGGCACAGATCGTCATCGGGGAGATCCTCAAAAAAGGCGAACATTTCGGGGATGCAGAGCGCAAAGGGCAGAAAGTCGTGATCGAGTTCTCGGGGCCGAATACGAACAAACCTCAGCATTTGGGGCATTTGCGCAACAACGTGATCGGCGAGTCTATGTCACGGCTGCTCGACAAAGCGGGCTATGATGTGACGAAAGTCAATATCATCAACGATCGCGGCGTGCATATTTGCAAGTCGATGCTCGTGTATCTCAAATATGGTGAGGGGGTGACACCGGAATCTGCAGGCAAGAAGGGCGATCATCTGGTCGGCGATTTCTATGTTCGCTTCGAGAAGGAGTTTCAGGCCGAGTACAAGGCTTGGCTCGAATCTGACGAGGGACGCGAGGCGTTTGAGGCTTACAAGCAGTCGGATGCCGGCAAAAAGGCGCAGAAGGCGCTCGATGATTATGCAAAGCTGCCCGATGAAAAGAAAAAGGGCAAAGCGCCGGCAGAATTGTTTGCCGCGTTCAAGTCCGACATGAAGGACAAGTATTTCAATACGAAGAGCAAGCTGGGCGCGGAAGCGACTGAGCTGCTTGTCAAATGGGAAGCCGGTGATCCGGAAGTGCGCCGTGTCTGGAAACTTCTCAACACGTGGGTTATCGACGGCTTTATGGATACATACAAGACGCTCGGCATCCGCTTTGACAAACTCTATTTTGAAAGCGAGACTTATAAACTCGGCAAAGATATCATCGAGGAAGGGCTCAAGAATCACATTTTCCATCGCCTGCCTGATCAGGCGACGGCATTTGATCTGACGAAGATCGGCTTGACCGGTGAGAAGATTGTGCTTCGATCGAATGGCACGAGCGTCTATATCACGCAGGATATCGGCACCGCGATTGAGCGTTATAAAGATTTTGCATACGACAAGATGATTTATGTTGTCGCAGATGAGCAGAATCACCATTTCCGCGTGTTGTTCGGCATTTTGGGCGAACTGAGGCCGGATCTGGCGGGGCGTTTCGAGCATCTGTCGTATGGCATGGTGACGCTTCCCAACGGGCGCATGAAGAGCCGTGAAGGCACGGTTGTCGATACGGACGACCTGATTGAAGAAATGGCGCGTCTCGTCCGCGAGGTCATGGATAACAAATCTGACCGTGAGCATTATGCTGATGCCGACGAAGCTGAGTTTTCTCGCCGGTCTCAGGTGATCGCGCTTGCCGCGCTCAAGTACTTTTTGCTCAACATCACGCCGACGAGCTGGATGGAGTTCAATCCCGAAAAGTCGCTTGACCTGCAAGGGCGCACGGGCGCGTATTGCCTGATGAATTACGCGCGCACGCGTTCGATTCTGCGCAAGGCCGGTTATGTGCACAGCGATGTGGTCGATCCTGCCGTGCTTGCCGCGCTCAAGACGCCGGAAGAAAAGAAAGTCCTCATGACGCTGATGCAATGCCCTGGCGTGATACGCTGGGCGGCAGAGTCGAGCGATCCCGCCAAAATAGCCGAGTATCTGTTCAACCTGTGCAAGTCGTTCGCGTTCATCTTCACAGATAAGGTCGGGCATCCGATCTTGACATGCGAGGATGCCGATGTGAAAGCCGCGCGTCTGGCACTCGTCGATGCCTTGGGAACGGTGCTTCGCATGGGGTTGAACCTGCTCGGCATCGAGACGCTCGAAGAGATGTGATCTGGCGATGAACGGCCTGATCCTTCGCACGACAAAGGTCAAGGATGCGGATGCTGTCGTCGAGTGGCTGCTCGATGACGACCGCATCGTGACGACGTATGCGGCGCATTTTCAGAGTTCCAATGCCTATCCGAATGGCTTGGAACTCATGAATGTCTATGAGGTCGAGTTTGTGCTGAAGCCGAACCAGGACATGGGACGGCTGACCTCGGCATGCAGCGTCGAGCGCATGGGCGCTGTGATTGAGGATCTCGTGGCTTATGCCTGCGTTTGCGCGGCATTCGAGGCCGTGTCGAATGCGTGCCCGAAAGATGCGGTTGTGGTCGGGCTGTTTTCCAATTTGCTCACGGTACTCGCCGTGATGAACACGGCACATGAACTTGCGCCGATGTGCCTGGCTTGGTTCGAGTGTTTCCTGTTCCATCAGCTCGGCGTGATGCCGAATCTTGAACTCTGTGCGCAGTGCGCGGGACCTTTGGGGCGTTCGACTTGGTTTCAGCAGGAGCTTGGGTTCCTGTGTCCTGCGTGTGCACATAAACAGGAAAATCTGCCCGCTTTTGTGCTGGAGGGCATACGACGGCTGCGCTATCAGTCGATACGGACGACGGTTCAGAACGCGCTGGCGCATGACAATGAGGCGCAGCGCAAACGCGTGCTGGAGCCGTTGCTGAAGTTTTTGATTGCCGTCATGGCAGACAGCAGCCCGATATGCCGTTTAAAAGCGCACCGTCTGATGGGCGAGATGGCATTTGGCATCCGCGACTGGGTGTGAGCCATGAGACGCGCGCTCTGCTGTTATGTGATCTGTTTTGCGCTGATCGGCCTCAATATCTTGGCATCGTCTTGGGGCACGCCAATCAACGATATCACATGGTTTTTAGCGGTTTTCGGGCTCATTGGGGTGCCGATTGCCGAGGTGCGCTGGGTGCATCCACGCGACGAGAAAGATGCCGGGATCGTGATCGAGTGGTCGTGGAAAGACCTTGGAATGGGGGTGGCTGCCGTCGCGCTTCTGCTCGTTCCTGTCGCGCTCGGCAACCACTTTTTGCGAACAGCGATACTGGGCATGGATCTTCAGTTTTCGCTTGGCAATTATGCGCGCTTGGAAACGCCGCTTTACTGGGAACTGCCGTTGCAGATCCTGTGCGTGGCGCTGCCTGAGGAGTTTTTCTATCGCGGCTATTTGCAGACGGCTTTTTTGAAGCATTTGAGCGACCGAAAGGCGCGATTTGCCCCGGCACTCGCGATCGTGCTTGCGAGTATATGCTTTGCGCTCGTGCATTTGCCGAGCGGTGGTCCGGCGCGGTTGTTGACGTTCTTTCCGGGGCTGCTGTTCGGCTTTTTGAGATACAGATCCGGCGGTCTGCTCGGCGCGATTTTCTGCCATGCGATGTGCAACATGATGATGGTCGTTCTGAATGTGCACTATATCTAGGCATGCGTCTGAGGCTGCTTGATGCGAAAAAAGCCGGAATTATCCGGCTTTTTTATCAGATCGCGATGTTCGCGATGGCTTCGAGAATCTCGATTCTCAGGGAAGATCCCTGCCTCAGATGGGAGAGCGCGCGCTTGTAATAGCTGACGGCTACGCGATGCTCGTTGTTGATCTCAGCAATCCTGGCGTGAAGGACGAGGAAATCTGTGTTGTTGAATAGATCGACGACGGCAGTGGTGAGTTTGAAAGCAAGGTCTGATTCGTTCTGGTTGCAGAGATCCTGGCACCAGCCTCGGATGAGTTCAAATGCGCGAGAATCCGAAAAGTCTGCGCCTCTGAGCATGCCTTTTTTGAGGTTTTGCAACGCTTCGAGGTATTCGCCTGATTCGGCATCACACCAGAACATGGCGATATAGGCGCTGGGCAGATCTGGGTCTTCTTCGATGGCGCGTTGCGCGAAATTGCGGCAGTTTTCATCACAATTGCCGCGCTCGGCGCACATCAGCGCGTATTCGGCGCAGATCTCGGGGCTGGGCTCTGTCTCTACGAGTCTGCAGAGCATGTCGAGGGCTTCATCGTTGAATTCGAGCTTGCGTAGGCTGAGCGCGATAATCCGGCGTGCATCACTGCCCTCTTCCGGCTGTGCGTAGGTCAGCGCTTTTTCTGCAGCTGCCTTGGCTGCGCTGTAATTGCCTTCGTCAAAAAAATCCTGGGAACGATCGAGATGCAACGAATAATGCGACACAGGACACCTCACGATATGGGCGCTGGGCAGCATGGATATCAATCGGGGATAAGCGCTGCCCAGACCAATGGAGTTTGCTGGGAAATCGACGAGATCAGTTTCGCGTATAGACGGAGATGAGTTCGGGGGTGCGGTCACGGAATTTTCCGATGAATTTCTTCAGGGATTCGAGACAGCCCGGCTCAGAGTCGAGGTTGATCTTTTCGGCAAAGGCATTCCATTTGGCAAGGGTCTGTGCCTCTTTTTCGGTGGGCTCGGCTTTTTTCAGGAGCTTTTGGAGATTATCGATTGCAAAGACATATTCCCCGAGTTCTGCCGGGATCTGACGGCCGCAGTACGAAACAGGACCGCACGGCTCCAGGCGACGCGAACCCATGCCGAGCAGGAATTTGAACGGCGCGCCGCTCACTTCTTCGAGCTTTTTAAGCACATCGCCGAGTGAAATGTTGTCGAAATAGAGCGTTCCGAGGCAGGTACCGAGGCGTTCAAGTTCACCAGCGAGTTCGACGCCAAACAGAAGATCCTTTGTCATGATCTTTTCTTCGAGAACTTTGGTGTCACATGCGTAAAAAGTTAATTCGTCTTTCATTTTGTCTATGCTCCCTTGGCGGTTAGAAGAACTCTGAGCCCATCTTTTACGCTTAAATTGTGGATAAGTCTATTGCGAACTATAGAGCCCTAAAAAAGCCCTTCCGCCATGCGAAAAATCGCGATGGCGGAAGGGCCGGATGATGTGATCGCTAGGGGAGAATGCGTCTTACTTCGTGCATGCTGAATAGGCTGCGATTTCGGCTTCGCAGGAGGTATCGTCATCCTCGCAGACCTGGGTATCGGCATCGATGACGCATTGGTAATATTTATCGCCGACTTCTTTGCAGGTACTGGCATATTTTTCGGATTCGGCTTTGTATGTGGAAACGCAGGATGCGATATCTGCATCGGAGATCTCGGCCCCGCAGGCTTTCCCCATGACAATGTTGCAGAATGCATTGAAATCGATCTCTTCTGCCGGTTCTCCGATGCATTCTGAATAGGCTTCGATCTCGGCTTCGCAGGAGTGATCGTCATCCGCGCAGACCTGGGTATCGGCTTTGATCACGCATTTGTAATACTTGTCGCCGACTTCTTTGCAAGTACTGGCATATGTATCGTAGTCAGCTTTGTACACGGAAATGCAGGATGCGATATCTGCATCGGAAATGTTGGCCCCGCAGGCTTTCCCCATGACGATATTGCAGAATGCATTGAAATCGATTTCTTCTTCTGCCGGTTCTCCGATGCATTTTGAATAGGCTTCGATTTCGGCTTTGCAGGAGGTATCGTTATCTTCGCAGATCTGGGCATCGGCATGGATGACGCATTTGTAATATTTATCGCCGACTTCTTTGCAGGTGCTGGCATATTTGGCGGCTTCGGCTTTGTATGTGGAAACGCAGGATGCGATATCAGCATCGGAAATGGCATCACCGCACACTTTGCCCATGACGACATTGCAGAATTTAGTGAAATCGACGGCGGTCTGATTATCTTGTGGGGTGGTTGAATTGTTCTCGTTGTCGTTAGCGTCGCCGCAGGCGGTCATTAACAACGCGGTGGCAATGGCAAGCAGGGTAAGTTTTTTCATGACAGAAAATTCTCCAAAATGATGAAATGAAAATGATGTCCAAATGGAACAGACAAAAAACGCAATCTTCTGATTACTCTAGCAAATTATCGATAAAACTCAAATAGTGGATAAATCTGGCTGGTCTGTGCGCCTCTGGGGCTGGAGATGCGTATGCTCGGTGTTTCAGTAAGGCCCGGTGAGGGCGATGAAACGATTTGTGGGCGGGCTATTGGCGCACCAATACGCCCGCCATGCCGCCCGCTATCTGCAATACGCGGGCGGGGGCAATGTCTTTGCCATTTTCAATGTGGGTGTGTTATGGACATTGTTTGGAGCTGACGAAGGAAAGGACGCAGATGACATCGGTGGTTTTGGCAGTTGTGATGACAGACTCGGTCGGACAGTATGTGCTTCCGTTTCATGTGATATCGGCCGTGTCGAGTTATCTGTGTTTTTTAGTCTGCGTGATCGTCTGTATCGGCGTGTCGATGGGGAAGATCAGGCGGCCGGCAGTGGCGGTATCTGCCTGCAGTGCAGGGATTGTCGCTGCCTGCATGACGCTCATGACGGGGGCATTTTGGGGATATCACGCATGGGGGGCGGCATGGGTTTGGGAACCGCGTCTGACGGGGATGCTTTTGACGACTGTTTTTTTTGTGTCATGGCGGCTGGCGTGTGCGATCCTTGGCTTGGAGGTCGTTCACCAGGCAAAGATGACGGCATCGCTCGTTGTCCTGGGGCTGCCGGCAATCGCGTTCACGCATCTGGCCGTCAGGCTGTTCGGCGGGGTGCATCCCGCATCGATGCAGGGGACCGGGGGCACGCCGGTGCCGTGGTGGCTGTTTGGGCTGGCGGCTGCGGTCGTGATCGTTCTGTGTGGGGGGGCGGCCTGGCTTGACTGGCAGCACTGGAAAAAAGTCGCGCGATCCGAGCCTTGTGTGGCGTGCGGTGACACGCCTGATCATCCGATGGATGCACAGTAAAGACGCTTTCGGGGGCTTTTTTCTGATATTCCGTTACCCCTTTGGCGATGCATGGCCCCAAAAATAGAAGACGACCGTATCGCGTAGCGATAGGTCGTCGCCGGAAGCGTATCCGGCACGCGGCGCGTGCCGGAAAGCGGACGGCTCATTCAACGCTGATATTCATGCATCCGTGACTGTAGAGCGACTCGAGTACCCAGGCGGCCGTGTCATAATCGGCCTTTTTATGGATCGAAAGGCGAGGCGTTGGCGTGCAGAGCTTCGGAAGCATGCGGTCGGCATAGGCTGAAAAATCGTTGCGTGACATCGCGGCATCGTTGACGATCAGGACGTTATTTTCGTTGATATAGATTTCGAGCTTGTCGACTTTGGATTCGTCGATGGCTCCAAAATCCGTGTTCTGGAGGATGGATTTCTGAACGGTTGCGTAACGTTCGGTGATGTCGTTTGTCTGAGCTTCGAGCTGGTCGAGCTGAGCATCGATATCTTTGAATTCATCCGATGCCTGGATGCTGGAGCGATATTCGTCTGCGGTTCGCGCATGGGTCTGGTGCTGGCTGCAGCCGGCGAATACAAACGCCAGGGCGATCGTTAGAAGGGCAGTCTTTTTCATGGATGTTCCTTATCTGGGCTAAGGCCTGAACAGATTTGAGTGAAGTTTCATTTCGCCGCCGTTTGTGATGACCTGGAGCGTCTCCGTGCGGTAGCCGTCGAGCTTGATCTCGACCGTCATTTGGAGCAGGGATGCGGCGATATTGCAAGGCGTTTTGAGCGGATACGGAGCCCCGTCAACGGTGATGTCGGCATCTGGGGGATTCGTCTCGATGCGGAGCATCGGGCGATCGGTGTGTTCGGGATGCAGGTTGACTGCAAAGCCGGTCACATCTTTGGGGGAATCCGTGACGAGTATCTTGTATTCGCTGCCGCTGGGTTCGCGGAACACGACTGAGAAGGGGATTTTTTCGTCGAGTTCGACGCTGAGCGGTGTGGTGCCGAGATCCTTTTCGCCGAGGATGATGTTGACGGGAGGATCCGAGAAAAATTTGTACGTATGGAACGCGGATTGTTCCTGCGTGGTGGTCTGCGGCATGAGTGTGACCGCAATGGCGACGCTGAGCGCGACGACGGCGCACAGGATGGCGCCCGCGATGGCAATCCGGGCAGGGGTGAACGCGTGGAGGTAATGGAATACGGGCAGGGAGGGCGGGGTCTCCATCAGAATCGGCTGCGCGTTCTGGCTGGAAGACTTCGTATCGAGCTGCGAGAGGTCGCGCAGAAATGCCTGCATCGAATGGTATCGCTTGTCGCGGTCTTTCTGGAGCGCTTTGTCAAGGATCTTGTAGAGCCGTTTCCACTGCTTGCTGGCGCGGAGCGCCGGGGGCAGTTTGGGTAGCTTTTCCTGCATGGTCGCCTTGAAGATATCGATCAGGGTCGAGCCTTCAAAAGGCGGCGCGCCGAAAAGACATTCCCAGAGGATCACGCCGAGCGCGTAGATATCTGTGCGGCCGTCCACTTCGCCGCCGGAAATCTGTTCGGGCGACATGTAATAGGGCGTGCCGAGCGTCGAGCCTGCGTTGGTCAGCTTTTGATGAAGCGCCTCCACGTCTTCGTCGATTTTGGCAACACCGAAGTCAAGGATCTTGATGAATTCCGGCGTATTGGCCGTCTGGACGATGAAGATGTTTGCGGGCTTCATATCACGGTGGATGATGCCGTGATTGTGCGCGTCGCACAGCCCTGCGGCCACTTCGACCATGTAGTGGATGGCCAGATCCGGCGGGAGCACATGCCGTTGCTTCAGGATCTTGTCGAGGGCACGGCCTTCCAGGAACTCCATCGTGAAGTAATGGATGCCGTCCCGGGTGATGCCGACATCGAAAAGCTGGCAGATATTCTTGTGTTTCAGACACGAAACCGCTTCCGTCTCGCGTTGGAAACGGCGCACGATCGTGGGGTCATCGCTGAATTCAGGCCTCAGCATCTTCAGGGCGACGATGTTGCCTCGCTTGACATCGTTCGCATTATAGATGTTTCCCATCCCGCCCCTGTCGATAAGAAAATTAATCAGGTAGCGGCCGTCAAACAATGTTCCGACAAGCGGATCTGTATCTACGTGATTGTACATCGATTATTTTCCCTGCGAGAGCTCGTCTATCCTGGCCTGTATCTTATCACGGGCTTTGTCTAGTCCGTACTTTTGATAGATGGCTCGGGAGATGCGGAGCGCATTGAGCGCTGCCTGATCCTGATGTGTCTGCAACAGGAAATCGGCAAATCTGGGCATGAAACGGGCTTTTTCGATCTGCATGCCATGCCTGTCGAAAATAAAGACCATGCGTCGGTAAATCTGCCTGGCTTTGGCGGGGCTGTGCTGAGGGCAGTGGCTGTCGCTTTTGGTATAGGCAAGGAAGCTGAGCGTTCGTATCCATAGCGGCAGAGCGCGCAGCGCAAGCGCGCTGCGGTGCGCTTTGCGAAGGGTGCGGATGGCTTTCTCATGCTGGCCGTTTGCATGCTGGAGATAGGCCGTGTTGGCAAGACATCGTGCGATCAGGGTTTTCTGATGCGTCTGCTGGGCGAGACCGAGGCACTGTTCCGTTGTGGCGCGGGCTGTTTTGCGCGCTTCAAGCGCAAGTGCGCCGTCCGATATGTCCGCAAGCAGATTCGCATGCATGATGGTGTCGTTCATTTCCTGGACCATGCCGAGCGCGTGGTTCCAGGCTTCGAGCGCACCTGCCAGATTGTCGAGCGACTCGTGTAGATGGCCCAGCGTATGATACGCAGCTGTGCGCATAAAGATATCGCCCGTCGATTCCGTGATCATGATGATATCTTTCAGAAGCTGAAGCGCGCGCTTGGGATCGCCGGACTGTGCATCGATCTCGGCATCGGTCCAGTCGAGAAGCAGCTTGTCACGCGATTTGAGCTTCGTGCGCGTGCCGAGCGCTCGCGCGCGATCCAGATACCTGCGCGCTTCCGAATACTGCCCCATGAACAGCGCACGCCGGCTCAGCACATAGTAAAGACGGCATTTGGTCTCGCTGTCTCCCTCGCGGTTCAGAAGAACCTGCGCCCGAGAGATGTAACGCATGATGTGACGGATGCTGCCCATTTCCAACAGCATGTCGGCAATCTGGATATTGGCACGCGCCGCCTGCGTATAGGCCGACAGCTGGATCGCGTTATGACAGGCGTGACGGCAGAGCTGGAAGGCTTCATCCACCTGGCCCAGACGGAATGCCACTCGGCTGCCGTCAAGCGAGGTCTGGATGCGGAGCGCAAGACGCTCTTCGGGAAGGCATTTCAGAAGCTTGCGGAAAAGCGTCCAAGCCGCCGGAAGCTGCGCGCTGTTCAATGCTCGGTAGGCCGCTCGCTCGTAGTAATGGCATGCTTCGCTCTGACGGTTCAGGCTCCGCCAGAGATCGCCGATCACCTCGTCGTAGATCCCTGTGGCATTGTTCAGGCTGTACCATTGTGCGGCCATGTTGTAGATGTGCTGCCGCATCGGCTGGCTCACGCTGCTCGATATCATCTGGCGCTCGCAGTTGTGCTTGAACACGTATGTCGGCGTGTTCGTGCCGAATGACTCTTCCGCGTGCTCCAAAAATCCGTTCTCCCGCAGTCGGTGAAGCATCGCCGCGCACTGAAAGTTTTCGGGCCGCTTGAATTCCGGCCACGTCGAGATCATGCACTCGATTGTCGACACCGTGAACGGCGCATTCAGATGGCTGGCGAGCTGAAGGATCTGGCGGTCAAGTTCCGGAAATGTCCGGAATCGCCGAATCAGATGGATGCCCAAGGGCTTGGGAATCGATTCCCGGTGAAGCAGATCGATCGACTCGTTCCAGTGGATCATGCTGTCCGGATTGAAATACTTGAGCGTCAGATCGATCGCCCGTTTCGGGCTCCCATACGATTTCTGGGCGATCAGAGTGCACACGTCTTTCGGAACGATCAGCTTCTCGCGTTTGGCTGACAGCTTTTCGAGAATATGCTGGGTCAGTCTCGTCAGATCCAGGTCGCTTAACGCGTGAAGCTCCATATAGTCGAGCGAGCTCGATTTCAGGCAGTCAGGTACCGTGTCTGCGCTGTCTGTCGTCATCAGGATCGTCAGTCGCCCTGACGGGATCCGCTCGTAGGCGCGTGCAAGG
Organism: Pseudomonadota bacterium; assembly: GCA_017555665.1. Lineage (GTDB taxonomy): Bacteria > Myxococcota_A > Bradymonadia > UBA4248 > UBA4248 > UBA4248. Next base: position 11,118 of record JAFZFY010000007.1, read on the forward strand.
GCTTCGATAGACCAGCGATCGAAGCGCTCTACGTCATCGAACATGATCACGAGTGCATTACGGCGGAGGTCCGCTTCGAGCAACTCGGCAAAGGGAAGCTCGATCTCCAGAAGGATCTCATCTTCACGCGACAGCTGCGGCCTCAGATCCGACAAGGCGAGATCCAGCGTGCTCCCCGGCGCGCCTTCTGCGCCCTTGGCATCATTGGCCGCCCGATCGCTTTCCATATACGGCGGAAGGGCGATCTTCGTGTTCTCGACGCTATGTTCAGGCTCGCTGGGCTCTGCATTTGCAGGCACTGCCTGCACGTTCCGGATGTCATGGAGCGAATGTATCAGCGCGGCTTGATACATGCACGGCATGGATGCCGTGATTCTGGCTTTGGGGAGGCTGCCGTCTCTAGGGGCCTCCGGCAGCTTGGCTTCGCAGGGGGGGCTGGGCGGCTCATCATCACGCCTGGTCGCGCATGCATCGGGCGTATCGGCATGATCCGTCGTCACGGCTTTGTCGGCTTTCGTCGGGGGCGTTTCGGCGGCATTGCTTGTCGCATCGGCCTCTGTATCGCCAGACGTGTCTGCCGTGTCGGATGCGCCCGAAGTCTGGCTTTTAGGGGCTGAATCGGCTTCATTCGCCGCCGTGTCGTCGCCGTTTCCCGCGCGCGCGGGCTCCGCGTCTGATGCTTTCGGCTCAGGTCGCCACAGGGCGAGCAGCGCTTCGCTTACTTCGGCTGCACGCTTGGGGGATATGATGGCCGAGACCGCGCCTGTCACATATTGGCGCACGCACTCGAACGAGGCTTCCTCCGAAATATAAAATCTCTGCTCCAGAATGCGCTTGAGCGCATAAAATGGCTCTGCGACCGGTTTGTTCGGCGCCAGCGTCAGCACATTGTGAGGCGCGTGTTCCAGCATCGCGTACAGTTCGGATAAAAAGGCCGTCTTCCCCATCCCCGAGGGTGCGCCGAGCGCGAGCATCCGTTTGCGCCCCGCATTCTGGTCGGCTGCAATCTGCCAGTACAGCTTGCGGCATTGGCGCGTGCGGCCCGGAAGCGCCAGCGGCTCAAAATCAAACCATTCCGGGCGGCTGCCCGCATGGCGAAGCGACAGATTCGTCAGTCTCGAACTCACTTCCGGGTTGTCGGGTTCGCGAAGGCAGGTTCGGGGGGATCGGCGCGCGTGGAGACGGCTCGCTTCTTTCGGGGGCGACGTGCGGCGCTTCCGCTTGCGATATCTGATTGGATCTGGATGTTTCAGGACTTTAAACTTCATGATCACCTTCGCATGGACATGACAATACCACACCCTATTATATGCTTATTCAGCTACAAATCGCAGAGTTTTATTCTCGTGTCCTGTTTTTTTTTCAGAATGCTCGCCTGGCTTGCGCTACGGCTCGCTTGCGCGCCTATCCCGTATCGGGATACGGCGCGCGGACACGCCTATCCCGCATCGGGATACGGCGTGTCTGCCCAATCGCCCGTCCAAAGCGCTTGCGAAACCTTGAAATTCTGATTCCCCTGCAGGTAGGCGAGATATGCCCCCCGCAAGATGAATCGAGCGCCGAAGCGTTCGAGGTTGTCCGTGTGATCCTCGCAGTCGATCATCCCGATGCCATAGGCGGACGCTCGCCTTACGAATGTGACAAAGGCGGCTTTGCTCGAGTCCGGCACTGTGGTGAACATCGATTCCCCGACGAATACACGCCCGATGCACAGGCCGTATAGCCCACCGACAAGTTCGCCGTCCTGATAGCTCTCTATGCTGTGGGCGATGCCGCGACGATGAAGCTCGATCAGCGCGCGCATCAAGCCCTCGGTCAGCCAGCCGCCTGATACGCCTCGATCCATCGCGGCACACGCGCGTATCACGCCTTCAAAATTGCGATCCGCACAGATCTGGAATGTGCCGCGGCGAAGCGTCTTTTTTAAGGAATGAGAGACGTGAAGCGCATCTGGATACAGAACGAATCTCGGATCTGGGCTGAACCACGGGATTTCATACTGGGAGCCGTTTTCTCGCTCGGTGTCGCAGTCCGGCCACGGGAAAATTCCCTGTGAATATGCCCTGTATAACAGGTCGGCATCGTATGCCCCGCCAAAACACAATAGACCGCGCCGGTTGGCATACGCGACTGGTGGAAATTCTTCGCTGGACCTCCAGGCTCGCAATCCTGGGATGCGATAGTAGAAAGTCATGGCTCACCCTCTCCCGTTCTAATCGTGACGCGTCTTTTTTAGTAGAACATGGCCATTCGTGATATGCCTCTGCCGGTCATGATATGTCATATTGGCGAGAGGCGCTTGATCGCGTTTCCCGAAGGCTCAGATCTTGGGCAGGGCTTCTTCGAGAGCCGCTTTGGCCGCCTCTGCCTCTGCTTTTTCTTCGGCACGGGCGCGTTTGATATGGCGTGCGATCGACAACAGAAGGGGGCGTATGCCGTCGTGATTCTGGCAGCTGATGGCGTGAAATTCGTAGCCCATGCCTTCAAATACGGTTTTCAGCTCGTCCTTCTTCGCATCGACCCACGGCTCGTCACACTTGCTCAGCACGACGATCTGCTGCTTTTCAGCCAGGGATGCGCTGAATGATTTGAGCTCCAGGTTCAGCTTTTTGAAATCTTCGACAGGGTCACGGTCTGTTTCCGCGCCCTCCAGCTGGTGCGTCACTTCGATGAGGTGCACAAGGATCCGTGTGCGTTCCAGGTGCTTGAGGAAATCCAGACCGAGGCCTTTGCCCTCGCTTGCGCCAACGATCAGCCCCGGAACATCCGCGATCACGAATGCGAATTCCTCAGAGACAGGCACGACACCGAGGTTCGGGACAAGCGTGGTGAACGGATAGTCTGCGATCTTCGGTTTTGCATTGGATACGGTTGAAATGAATGTGGATTTGCCGACACTCGGAAAACCGAGCAGGCCCACGTCTGCCAGCAATTTCATTTCGAGGCGCAGTGTTTTTTCTTCCCCCCTGCGGCCGCGTTCCGCAAGATGCGGCGATCGATTGGTCGCCGTCGCAAAATGCGTGTTGCCGCGCCCGCCGCGTCCGCCCTTGCAGACGATGACTTGCTGGTTGTGTGCGGTGATATCGCCCAGCATTTCGCCCGTGACATCGTCAAAGATGATCGTGCCTACGGGGACTTTGACCGTGCAGTCATCGCCATTTTTGCCGTGCATCTTGTTTTTGCCGCCGGGTATGCCGTTCTTGGCATGCCAGAAACGCTTGAATCTGAGGTGACTCAGCGTGGTAAAGCCATCGTCGCCCTCAAGGATGACATCGCCGCCTTTGCCGCCGTCGCCGCCGTTGGGGCCGCCTTGGGGCACGTACATTTCCCGACGGAATGTTGCGGCGCCGTCGCCGCCTTTGCCTGCCTTTGTTTCTATCTTGATTTCATCGACGAATCGCATTGAGATATCCCTGATGGGTGGAGTGATCCACGGTTGGCTTTAGACACAAAAAAACACAAAAAGTATTGCGGCTTGCAGGCTACAATACTTTTTGTGTCAATTCGTGCACTCTGAACACTCGGTTCAGACGGGCTTGATATTAACCTTCGGCAGGAATAACGCTCACGCGCTTCAGACCACGACCGTAGGTCTCGAAGCTGACCGTGCCGTCAACGAGCGCAAAAATCGTCCAGTCACGACCGACGCCGACGTTTTTACCTGCATGAACCTGCGTGCCACGCTGACGAACGATGATGTTGCCTGCACGACAGACCTGACCGCCATAAATCTTGATGCCGCGATACTGCGGATTGCTGTCGCGACCGTTACGGCTTGAACCTTGACCTTTCTTATGAGCCATTGTTTATTCTCCTCTCGCTGTCCGATTAGGCAATCGAAATGCGAACTTCCGTAAAGGCCTGACGATGACCGCGTTTACGGGAATAGTTTTTCGGACGGAATTTGTAAACAGTCACTTTGCGCGCGCGTGCATGACGGACAACTGTGCCTGTCACGTTTGCGTCTGCAACGACGGGCGTGCCGATGCGGAGGTTTTCGCCTTCACCAATCGCGAGCACTTCAAATTTCACTGCAGAACCAACTTCTGCTTTCACCGATTCAATGCGCAGAACTTCGTCCTGGCTGACTCGATACTGCTTTCCACCTGTGCGTATCACAGCGTACATTTCCAAACCTCAACTTGAAAACTGAAAAACGCCTGCTTACTCGCAGGCAAAATCGACTGACGTAAAATTTTTACGTCCCGAAAAGACGGCGCAAACTAGCGTCATAGTTCCCAAGATGTCAAGCAGTTTTTCTCACAATGGATATTCCTTAGTGAAACCCTGCCCGGATTTGCCTTCATCCAGGAACCGGCGCGGCGGCCCTTATATCAGGTTATGGGGGGAGGATGCATAATTTTTTAGCTATGGGGGCTTATATTATGGTATTTTAAATCCCGGTTGGTTTGTCGGCGTCAGGGTGACGCTTTTGGCTTGAAGAGGGATTTATGGCTCGTATCGTATATCATGATGAGAATTATCAGACGTTTTATGTCGATGTGAATGATCAGCAGCCCGAAGTCACGATCGGACGAAACCAGGGCAACATGATCATGATTCCTACTAAGTCGCTGTCCCGGTATCACGCCAAAATCATTTATCAGAACCACCGCTACTTTCTGCTCGACCTGAAGAGTTCCAACGGCAGCTATGTCAATAGCCAGCGCGTGACCCAGCAGGAGATCCATCCGGGGGACAAGATCCGTCTCGGGGATGTCTCGATCGAGTTTATCGACGATAACCGAGGGATGAACGGGCCGAGTTCCGCCCCGATGCCGCCGCGTCCGGGCCAGATCAATGTCATGCCGCCGCAGCAGAAAGCTGTCGTTCCGGTTCAGCAAAAACCCATGAGTGCCCCTAAAATTCAGTTTAATGCCGGGGGCATGATGCCGAATATGAATGTCTCAGGACCGGATCTGCGCAGCGTCAACATGCGTCCGATTTCCGGGGGCGGTACCTATCGCCCGACGATGCCGAATCAGCCGGCTTTTGACGATGATATGGCAAAATTGGCGGCCAATCAGATCGCTTCTGCGACCGGCCTGCCTGACCCGAATGCTGCGCCGCCCACGTTCAACCCGATGTCGAGCGGCTTCGCGCCTGGCGCGGCGATGCCCGCGATTTCCGCGCCCCAGAATAAACAGCCTGCCCAGAACGGCCCGGCCGCCATGCCTTCGCA
>JAFZFY010000060.1 GCA_017555665.1 Pseudomonadota bacterium
CCCCTGCAAGGGTTTGCACACGACGGTAACCGCGAGATCATACGCCCCCGAGAATCGAAGCGATATCGCCCTCCAAAGACCGTCGACGGCGTCACTTACACAATGCAAAAATTTGATATCAAAAAAAATTAGCGTTAAGATACGCAGTCATTATGCAGGCATTGGTACCTCATAAGGGTATCGAATACCGTTTACTCAGTCACTATGCCTTTTTTGGGCATTTCCAGATCATTGGGTCATCATAATCAGGAGTCAACATGCTTCAAATCACAAAGCGTCTTCCGCTGATGATGGGTGCGCTCGTTGCGGCCGGCACCCTCTCGACAGCAGCTTTTGCTCAGGACAACTCTTTCGTTCAAGGCGATTCCAGCGTCACGATTGATGTCGAAAATGCGGTCATTAAAGACTCTGCCCTCGAAGAAACCGTAAAAAAAGGCTTTTCCCGTGACACAGGCCTGTATCCCAAACTCCACATCGGCGGCAGCGCCCAGATGGGCTACAACAAAGATGTCGACGGCGTCGATGACGGCATCAACTTCACATTCGGCCTGCTCCTCAGCGGCGCACTCGACCTCGTCAAGAACTTCGGCAACAGCGGCGCCCTTGAATGGCAAAACGCCCTGATCATCGAAGACCAGATGAGCAAGACCCCGACGATCGACAGCTTCATCAAGTCCAAAGACAAACTCGACTTCCAGAGCACCGTGCTCTATCGTATCCCCAAAGTCGAATGGCTCGGCCCCTTCCTCCGCTTCCAGCTCACCACGTCCATCTTCCCCGGCTCCTATATCTCCGCCACGCCTGTCACCGTGCGTTTCTATCAGGAAGACACCGCTATCGACGGCAAAGCTGATACAAAGCTCATCAAAACACAGGAAATCGACGCTCAGGAATCGATCAAACTCGCCAGCGCAGGCATCCCGCTCACGCTCAAAGAATCCGTCGGTCTCTTCATGGATCCCTATCAGAGCGTGCCCTTCAGCGCGTCATTCAAAGTCGGCGTCGCCGGCCAGGAACTCTATGCAGACGGCGACAGCTATACCGCATTCGATGATGACGATAGCGATGCCTACTACGATGTCCGCTATCTCGGCGACAGCTGGACAACTTCAGTCGGTGTCGAAGGCAGCCTCAACTTCAAGGGCGTGCTCGTCGATTGCTTCAACTGGGAACTCTATGGACGCATTTACTATCCGTTCGAAGGTAACTTCGATAAGGAAAAATATGACGAAGTCGATCGCATCCATGCTGAAGTCATGGCCAAGATCAGCGTCAAGATCTCCGATTGGGGCAGCTTCGACTACAGCCTTGAAATCAAACGCGATCCGTTCGTCACGCTCGACTGGCAGATCACAAACAACATCCTCTTCACCGTCGGCTTCGACCCGTGGAAAGGTGAGAAAGTCGCCATCGACTAATCGTTTCGCCTGATATCCCCATAAAAAAAGCCCCGATAGAATCGGGGCTTTTTTTTTATAACTCTGTTCCACAAGCGTCGAGATACGCGTCCGCTGACGACACCAAACAGCCCTCACCAAGCCAGAGAAGGCGCCGGGTGAGGGCTGGAAAAGCCTTGATCAGGCTGCCCGATCAGGAGCAACGATTTGAACTGCAGCTCCCGCCGCCGCAATCGCTGCTGCTGTAGCACTTGCCATCGGGCGCATTCGCGCATTTGTTCGAAATGCACTTGGCCTTGCCGCAATCGCTGTCGCTGTAGCATTTGCTCCCGGCAGCATTCGCGCATTTATTCGAGATGCATTTCACACCGCCGCCGCAATCGCTATCGCTGTAGCATTTGCCGCCGCCACCGCTTGAACACTTGTTGGAATTGCAGCTCCCGCCACCGCAATCGCTGCTGCTGTAGCACTTGCCATCGGGCGCATTCGCGCATTTGTTCGAAATGCACTTGGCCTTGCCGCAATCGCTGTCACTGTAGCATTTGCCGCCGGCAGCATTTGCACAGAGGTTCGAAATGCACTTCACGCCGCCGCCGCAGTCGCTGTCGCTGTAGCATTTGCCGCCGCTGGCATAAGCCACCGAAGCCGTGCCGAGAATACACAGAGAAGCCAATACAATACACTTAATCGCACGCATCATCATCCTCCTTAGGCTGAGAAAACATCAAACACGTCGACTTTACGCGCCGCCACCTTAGCAGTCAAGCAAAAGCCGTGAAAACAGCCAGACGATTCATGCGAAGCGTATGCCGCTTTAGCGGCAAAGCTGAGCGGTGCCTGCGTATGGCAAAGCCATAGCAGGCACACACACAAAAAAAAAGACGCTCTCACGAGCGTCTTTAAATACCGAGGATCGGAATCGAACCGATATGGAGTTGCCCCCGCCAGATTTTGAGTCTGGTGCGTCTACCAGTTCCGCCACCCCGGCGAATTGCGCACCTTATGCACGAAAAAGATCCAAACGTCAAACAAATTCAGAAATTTTCCTGATAAAAAGATTCGATCACCGCAGAATAGCGCCGCCCGACATCATCCGGCCTTGTCAGTCCACAGATCGACAAGATGCGCGGATCCTCCCGAAGCGTTTTGGGCAAGATCGCCACCTTGTGGATCGATTCACGCGCCGCGCGGCGCATATTACACGATGTCACGATGCCCAAAATATGCTGATAAACACGCGGATCCAGCGTCAGATCACTGAAAGACCCGGCATCGATTTTCTGGGCACACGCCCATTCCGAGAGCACACGATCATTCAGATACACCAGCGCAGAAAGCCACGGCCTCCCCTCGCCAAAGATAAAGACTTCGTCGATCATCGGCTCGCGACGCAGGATCTCGCGCATCGGAGAGGTATCGACGACGGTGCCATCTGACAGCGTGACTTCCAGAGGGCGATGCACATAAAGGCCGCGCAGCGCATCCTCAAACACGAGATCGTCCATGCCAAGCCAGGGCATCCCTGGCAGACGCGCGCGGACCGAAAGCACGCCGCCGCGCACGCGCGACTCGATGCTGCGCATATACCCGCCTTTCTTGAACTGCTCGTGAATATGCACAAAACCAAACTCGCTGACCGTATAGGCGTTGAACACACGGGCACCGAGCATGCCTAAAAGTTCGGCGGCCTTTGCTTCGAAATGATTGCCATACGACACGACCATCCGCGTGCCGTGCAGGATCTCCGCCTCTATCGGCGCGACACACGCCGCACGCACGAGACGCATGCCCCAGCCGGGAAGACGACGCGCCGTGCTGAGCTTTCCCATGCGCAAACAGAAACGCCGCCACGCAGACGCCTTCTCTGGACGGCCTGACACGCCCAGGCGCATCATCTCGGAAGGCAGCACGAACAGATGCGTCGGCGATACACACGCCAGGATCTCCGACATATCCACGCCCGCCTCGCGGCTCACCAGAGCCGCCCCCGAATGGATGCAACCCGCAAACAGCACCAGGCTGACCGTGTGCACCGTCGCCAGATCGATGCACGCCGTGCAGTCGGGCGACAGCTCAAAACACGACTTCAAATCTTTCGCCTGCGCTTCGAGATGCGCATAAGCGAGCGGCACAAGGCGGGCGTTCTGATGCGTTCCCTGCGTGCAGACAAGCGCCGCCTCGTCCTCGGAAGCGACGAGCACGCTGTGCGCATCCGCATCCGCCGGCTCGGCAACCGCCTGCGCGAATGACACGACATCGGGATCCACGCCCCCCTCCATATCGGACAGGCAGATCAACACACGGCTGCCCGAAAGCCCTGCATCATTTGCGCGCCATTTGGGCACCCGATCCATACCGCCGACAAACACGACCGCAAGCCTGTCGTCGCAGGCATCATCCGCTTGAGCCGCCGCCTCTTTCTGAAATCTGTAGCGCATATCCGACGGCCAAAACTGCGCCACCGCTCCGAGCATCTGGCATGCCAGCCAGCCGCAAAACACTGCATTCTTGAGCCCCGCATCGACATCGAAAATCACATGCGCGCCGCGAACAACCCCATGCGAACGCAGATATCCGGCAAGCGCACACGATCGTTTCAAGACTTCCGCGCGCGAAAGCGTTTCCACCGCACCGGCATGACCATAATGAACCAATAGCGGCTTCTCGCCATCAAGCGTGATCTGCCGTTCCAGTGCGCTCAACATCCACGAACGCAGATTTGCCCGATCATGCTTTTTCTTTGCCTTCATTTTTACTCTCCCCGTTCGTCATGAGACAAAAACTATGATATACATAGCATATTGCGAAGCGTTTTCGCTATTTTTGCCCTGGGCAGCCTTTTTTCACATTTCGATATATTAAATTACGCATTACGCATTACGGACTGCCGATTTCTATGCCCCGATCATTTCAGCTTATCCCGATCCTGCTCGCCCTTCTGCTAAACGCCTGTGCCACCAAGCAGCCCCCTGTCCAGCGCACCCCGCTGTCACTCACGGTCGTCAGCGATGAGGCAGACTTCTGGCAGAAAGCAGCCGACGACATGCGATCCACAGTCCCCGAATATGCGGTCACGGTCAGCCAGAACACCGGCGATGCGCCGATACACAACCAGATCAGCACGCATTCCAAATCCGCAGTCGCCTGTTTCGGCCCTGAACTGCACCTGGATGCCGCAGGCATTCCGACACAGCTTTCACCGCTGACCTGTCATGCGCTCGACACCGGCAGCCCTGCCTCCTCGCTGACCGCAGCCCTCGATGCCTACGCGGCCAACACGTTCTCGTTAGAGGCACTCCACACAGCCGACAAAGCCGCATTCCGTGCGCAGATCCTCGCCAGATCCACCCCCGTGTCCCCCACGTGTTACGCCGCGCTGCCGATCCTCTTCGACCTCGATCCCACGCACGACATCACGCTCGAAGAGAACTATCTCATCGCGTGCGCCCGCGCGATCACGCCCCAGCCAGGCGAGGAAACCGCCTACCCCGCAAACCTGCCCGTGCTGTTACAGGCAGAGGCGGCGCTGCTCTCCATCCAGAACCAGTTTATTGCAGCCAATTTCCGCAGCATTTCGGCAGACGCATCACGCGAGGGCCGCATCTACGGACGATCGATCGAGGCATACACTGAATTTCTGTCCAAAAAGACGCTGCAGGCAGAAATCACGGCACTCGATGCGCTCCGCCAGAGCGACGAAGCCGGCCTGATCAATCTGAGCTACCACAACGCCATGCTGCTCGGCCTCATCGCGACGACCTCCGAGACGATGAGCGGCGACCGCCTCGAAGCGATCATACGCGCCACCGCGCCGCACAAAAGCCTGCCCGCCGCCGTCATCGACTACCGCCACTGGATCCAGATCCACCTCTGCCAGCTCGCCGTCATCACGCCCGAAACGACCGCCCAGCTCGCCGCGTCATGCATGCCCATGCTCAAACTCTCGACCGACGATCCGGACGGCTTCGAAAACGCCCTCATGCTCGTCGAACACGGCTTCTACAACACCACAGAAGGCCCGCGCATCGCGCGCGAAGTCCTCGACTGGCTCCAGTCAGTCCCTGCCGACGCCCAGATCCGGCAGATCCGGCATGAATTCGGACAACGCCTGTGCACGCATCCAGACCTCGATGCCGAAACACGCGACATCCTCCGGTCATTTTGAACGCGCCTATGCCTGACGGCATACGGCGCGGAAGAGACGTGTCACGACTCTACGTGAGACGTGTCACGACACGTCTCTACGATGCGTTGCATACGCCGCCTGGCGCGTCATCGCCCTGATCGCCCTCGGATTCGCGCGTCTTTCGATCCAGGATGTACAGCATGACCATGCCTGGCACGCCAAAGGCAGCCGAGATCACAAAGAACATGCTCCAGCCGACCTCGCCCACGATAAAACCGGCACTCGACGCGATCACCGAACGTCCGAGACTCGAAAGCGAGGTCAGGAGCGCGTACTGCGTCGCCGTAAATCGAAGGTTGCACAGCTGCGCCATATACGCGACGAATGCCGCCGTGCCCATGCCGCCAGTGACGTTTTCCACGACGATGCACACCGTCAGCACCGAGAGATCCGCGCCGGCCTGCGACAGCCAAACGAACACGAAGTTAGACAGGATCTGCAATATGCCGCAGATCCAGAGCGCGCGGATCATCGTGGTGAACTTGACCAGAAAGCCGCCTAAAAAAGTGCCGCCGAGCACGGCAACGATCCCGATGACTTTCGTGATCGCCGCGACCTGAATCTTTGTAAATCCGAGATCCAGATAAAACGGCATCGACAGAGAGCCAGCCATCGCATCGCCGAGCTTGAAAAGCGCGATAAAACAGAGCACCCACACGGCAGCCGGACGCTTCATAAACTCCACGAGCGGCGCGGCAACAGCCGACCAGAGGCGCTCGCCAAACGACAGATGACTCTGTGCATGCGCCAGCTCAGCCGCTTCGTCATATTTGTGCTCGGCTGCCGCCTCTTCGAGGCCCTTGAGCCGCTTGAGAGACAGCGTCACGCCGATACAGGTCAGCATGATGCCTGCCGCGACCAGATAGACAATGTTCCACGGCAGATAAGTCGCGAGCACGAATGCGCCCGCCCCTGCCAGCAGCATGCCGATGCGATAACCAGCCACGGATGCCGCAGCCGCCGCGCCCTGCGTATCCTTCGGCACGAGCTCGACACGAAGCGTGTCGATCACGACATCCTGCATCGCAGAAAACAGCGATGTCAGGAACGCCAATCCCCCCATGACGATGACGGGCATTTCCGGCGTCCAGAAAGACATGGCCACAAGGGCGCATACGAGCAGGATCTGCGTGCACACCGCCCAGTCCTTGCGGTGCTGGAGATGCGTCTTTGCGCCCCTCAGACGATACTCGTCGATGATGGGCGCGATCACGAACTTTATGGAATAGGGAATCCCGACGAGGGCGAAGATGCCGATGGTCTCGATGCTGATGCCGCTCTCCTTGAGACGAGCCAAAAGCGTCGAGCCCGTGAGAAGCAACGGGAAGCCGCTCGCGATGCCCAAGAAAAAGATCTGTATGATCGGCCACTGGCGATAGACCACCAGCGTATCGCGCCAAGAGCGTTTATCTGCGTCCCTGCCTGAAGTCATGACTCATCCTGAGTGTGCTGCATGAAAAAAAAACGCCGCGTATGAAATAGCGGCGCGGGGGAGGCGCGTATGAAATAGCGCCGCGGGGGCGCAAGCCCCCGTACCAAAAACAAACGTCTACTCGTCCGTCTCCGGCGCGATGGCGGAGGCATACGCGCAGCAGCGGAACCCGACCGAGATATCAGGCACATAGTTCAGATAATCGTGCACCTGCTTGGCTGCCGAGCAAGCGCCTTCCGAACTGTTCGAGGCATAAGTCCCGCCCATGAGGAAGCCGCCCTCGACCCACTCGGCGACATTCCCGCTCATGTCATAAATGCCCGATGATGTCTTGCATCCGCTGAACGATCCTGTGACTCCCGGCTCCATATCATCCGTCGCGAGGTGGCATGTGCCTGCCTGATACTGCTCGCCATAGGGGAAATATGTGCCGCAAGCGGTCTGCCATTCGTCCTTTGTGCAAAGGCGTTTGCCGGCATCGAGACAGGCGATCCGGGCATCGTCATACGTGACGTTCGACCAGGGGACGGTTTTAGAATAATTGCACGCGAGTGACGTGCCAGTCCCGGCTGTGAGATCCGTCGCATTCGCGCGGGATGCCTCATACGCATCGATATAGAAATCGCCAGTCGCGGAGGGGACGAGCACGCTTTTGGCTTCGACACCGCAGGACTCGTCAAACAAGCATGCCGTAAAGACGAGAGGTGCAAGACAAAAGATGAGCGCAATAAATTTTTTCATAAGACACCTATTTCAGCACTTGCTTTCATCCAGAACCGGGGAATGGCAGAAAACGCCCTGCCATACGGCGGCTCGCTAAATGACGCGGAACAGATTCCGGCCAGCAAAGAAGAGATCGCCCGGCTCAACGCGCACAACGTCGTGGATCTGCAAAAAAGTCCCGTTCATGGAATGATCGATCAGAACGCCGCCATGCCGCGTCCAGCGCACCGTAAAATGCCGGGCGCTCATCTTGTGATCCTCGGGGAACGTGAAATCGCCGTCGCTGCGTCCGACGACGACAGCCCCGTCGGGGGCCATGCAGGCGCGACCGCGCCGGCCGCCAGAAAGGATCTCGACCAGGCGAAAACGCTCGCCGCGCCCCGGGGATGCGTAAAACTCAGTGCCGTATTCATCGGTAAACGCATCCGGAACGGTCAGTTCATAGAAAAAATAGTGATCGCCTGCGCGGATGATATCGTGATCCTGAAGAAACATCTGCGTCTTGATCGCGAGGAACACGCCGTTGAGCGAGTCCATGTCTTCGAGACAAAGCCCGTCCTCACGGGAAAAGACGCGCATGTGATTCGGCGAAAGCGTATCGTCGTCCGCGATGCGCACATTCGCATCCTCGCGCCCGATGCAACATTCGGGATAAGCGGAAAAGAAGATGCCGGCGTTATGCCCCGTCATCTGGCGAATGGAATTTCCCTGCGGCCCCATGAATGGGGAATAGGCAACCGTTTCATCGGCGACTTCGGGCGTTTCAACAACCGGCGCGCCACAGGTACTACAGAATTTGAAATTTGGCCGGACAGGCAGGCCGCAACGACTGCACACAAAGCTCATAAGACCTCCAAAAACAACCTTGCCATTTCTAGCGAATTCACCCGGAATTTGGAAATTCTTTTTACAAGGCGAGCCTCCACGCGTGATCTCCCTGCCGTTACTGGACTTGACGGTCTGAGCGGCTATAGATACGGCGAGTTTTAATTGGACACATGGCTTAAATATACGGCATTATGATCCAGATCCGCCGCCTGTAGCCGGATCCATGCTTGGAGGCATCATGAGACATCGATATCAAACCCTTGCCATACTGTCGATCGCGGCAGCCGGACTGATGCACGCATCCTGTTCGGAAGGCCTCGCCCCCCGTGTGTGCAAATTCACGCCCGAATGCGATGCCGGCGAGATCTGTCAGAACGGGATCTGTGTCGAAGATTCGTGTCAGGACGGAATCCTCTCTGACGGCGAAAGCGATATCGACTGCGGTCACGGGTGCAAGCAGCGCTGCGAAGTCGGGCAGCACTGCATGGCTGCCGAGGACTGCCGCACAGGGGCTTGCGAGTATAACCTGTGCATCGATCCAGAAAGCGACTGCGGCACGGCAGTGCCAGGCGATCTGATCATCGCCGAAATCCTGAACAACGTCAGTTCGGGCAAGACGTTTGACGGCATGAGCTCGGCGCAAAGCGAATTCTTCGAGATCGTCAACCTCTCGAACAGAAAACTTGCCCTGAAAACTATAAAAATCAGCTGCCTGCGCACCGATGACGGCAAGAACACGACGAGCGAATTCAAGCTGAGCGGCTGCCTGAATGCCAGGCAGGTCCTCGTCGTATCCGGCACACCGATCACCGATCTGCCCGAAGACGCGACGAACCTCACCGCGCTCAACGGCACAAACCAGCTCACGAATACGGCCAATTACACGTGCACGCTTATCGACAGCAGCAAAGGCGTGCTCCACACCGTCAAGGCATCCAACACCCCAAAGACAGGCGTATCTGAGGCACTCCCCAACGGGGCGATATACAATGCCGGCGAGGAAACGCTGGCGGCGCACAACAGCCTGAGCAAGCTGAACCATTCTCCGGGGTTCTGCACAAACGGCGCGCTCTACAAAAATAATTGCGACACGCTTTGCGCAAACGGCCAGAAAGACAGCGGCGAAACCGATACAGACTGCGGCGGCGCGATATGCGATGCATGCATTGCGGGCAAAGCCTGCTTGACCGACACCGACTGCGTGACGAAGAAATGCACGGGCGGCATCTGCGAAAAGATCAGCTGCGCGGTGATGGGCTGCGCACTCGGATCGATGTGCGACGAAACGAGCGGCGACTGCCATGCCTGTAATGACGGCATCGCGAACGGCGACGAGACCGATATCGACTGCGGCGGCGCGGTCTGCGCGCCGTGCGCCGCTGGCGGAAGCTGCAGATTCAACGACGACTGCGCCTCTTACAACTGCGCAAACGGCACATGCACCGGCCCTGCCATCCTGTGCGTCGCTCCCCAGAAGGGCGCGCTCGTCATCTCCGAGTTCTATAACCGCATCAAGACGGGCTCGCCGATGGCCATGTACGATCCCGCATCGACACAGATGCAGGCGGAATTCATCGAGATCGTCAACCTCTCGGGTGACGCGCTCAGCCTGGACGGGCTGACGCTCAAGCTGGAGCGGACAGATACCAACGCCGCCGAAACCCATAAGCTCACAGGCTGTATTGCCGCGCATCAGGCGACCGTTCTTTCGGGCACGCCCATCGCGGATCTGCCCACAGGCGTGCGAAACATCGTCGTTCTCGACAAAGCCAAAGACGCGCTCGTCAACACCGCGCCATATCGGGTCACGCTGCTCAAAGGGCAGGATGTGCTGCACACGGTTCACGAAAATGCCGCGCCCTCCAATTACATCTCACGTGTCCTGCCGGATCTGACGTGGAGCGAGAGCGATCCCAGCCTGGTCAATCACGACATCCTGAATGAAAAGCTCAAGCAGTCGCCAGGCTACTGCACGAATGGCGCCCTCTATACAGACGGCTGCACGCTGACCTGCGAAAACGGCATCAAAGACAACAACGAGAGCGACGTGGACTGCGGCGGCGTCTGCGATCCATGCGCCGAAGGCCTCAAATGCGCCAAAGATGCCGACTGCGTGACCGAAAACTGCGCGCAGAACACCTGCGGACAGAAGAAATGCACGCGTGACACGGAATGTCAGAACGGCAAATGCGATCAATCCACCGGCGCATGTTCTTCATGCGCCGACCGGATCAAGAATGGCGATGAGACCGATATCGACTGCGGCGGCACGATATGCGGCGCCTGCGATGCCGGCAGAAGCTGTCAGGCAAACGTCGATTGCCTTTCGTATCAGTGCACCCAGTTCAAATGCGTCGGCGCCCCCGTGGAGGCACTCAAACCAGGCGAGCTCGTCATCAACGAGATCATGGGCTCCCCCAATACGGCAAAGACGTTCAGCACCCAGCCGAACACCCCCCAATGCGAATATATCGAGCTCGTCAGCATCGCAGACAAACGCCGCAAACTCGACGGCTGGACGCTCAACTACCGAACTCCCGAATCGTCGGCCACCCCGACGACCGTCCCAATTTTCGGCATTCTTGAGCCGCATCACGGCATCGTGATCCACAACTGTTCCGAACTGCCGCTCCCCGATGACATGACCGGGCAGACGCTGAGCGGCAAGATCACAAACGGCGCCGCCTACGATTTCTGGCTCGAAAACGACGGCATGGTCGCGTCGCTTGTGACGCGCAAGGCCAATTCTGCCGACAAAACAAAAGGCGTCTCGCAAAACCGCAAGACAGATATGGATATCGAGGCCGAGCTCGTGTTCCACACCGAGGTGAGCAACATCCATCCGAACACGCCGGGCTACTGCGCCAATGGCGGCAGGTTCAGCGAGAACTGCATGACGACATGCACCAACAACGTGAAGGATAACAACGAGAGCGATGTGGACTGCGGCGGTGCCTGCCTGCCGTGTGCCAACGGCAAGACATGCCAGGCGCATGCGGACTGTGCATCGTCGAACTGCGCCAACAGCAGATGCGACACGCGCCCATGTACCAAGGATTCGGAATGCACAGACGAAGCCGTGTGTGACCTGAACACGGGCAAATGCATCTCATGCTCAGACAGCCATCTGAACGGCGACGAGACCGATGTGGACTGCGGCGGCACGCGTTGCAGCGCATGCAGCAAAGGGCAGAGATGCCGTGTCAATACCGACTGCCTTTCCATGACATGCACGAACTCGGTCTGTACCGGCACCGACCTGGCGTGCGTCACGCCCAAACCCGGCGACATCATCCTCACCGAAGTCTTGAACAGCGCCTCGATATCGACAGCCATGCAGACCTATGCCGCATCGAGCCAGAAGCAGGTCGAGTTTATCGAGATCGCCAATCTGAGCGGCTCCCCACTCACACTCGACGGCCTGAAGCTCAAGCTTGAGCGCCAGAACGCGACAGAAGCGGTCAAATGGATCGACTTAAAAGGCTGCCTGCCGGCCTATCAGGCGGCAGTCATATCGGGCAGCGCGATCGCCGGCCTTCCCGACGGCGTCCTCAATATCCTCGCGCTCGCGGCCTCCAACGCCCTGACAAACACGGCGACCTATCTCTACACGCTGGTTCTCGGCGACACGGCGCTGCATCAGGTGATCGACACGGCGGCGCCATCCAGTCAGAAATCGCGCATCATCCCCGAACTCAAATATGCGTCCGCAGTCACCTCGCTGGTCGATCACTCGACGGTCAACAGCGCGCTCAAGCATTCGCCGGGCTATTGCACAAACGGCATGCTCTACGTCAATCACTGCGCCTCGGGCTGCCAGAACAGCATCAAGGACGGCGACGAGACCGACGTGGATTGCGGCGGCTCCTGCAGCGCGTGCGCGGCCGGTAAAAAGTGCGCCAAAGCCTCCGATTGCCAGTCCGGACAATGCGCAAACAACTATTGCACCGGTGCCGCAGCCGCCGAAGCCGCTCCGTCTGATGTCATGATCAACGAGGTCATGGGCACACCGAACACATCCATCGAGTTCAACATCGCCGGCATCGCGGACAAACAGTGCGAATTCGTCGAGATCGTCAACATCTCTGGCAAAAAGATCAATCTTTCGGGACTATCGCTCTACCGCCAGAAAGCCTTATCCTCGGCCGTGGATCCCAAGCCCATCGCCCTCAGCGGAATCCTCGAAGCCGGCGAAGTCCTCGTCGTCTCCGAATGCACCTCGATGAACCTTCCCTACGACGCGCATCACCTCAAAGCCTCGTTGGGCCTGGCTAACGGCGACGATTATATACTCAACGTCCGGCGCGGCTCGACACAAGGCCAGACCGTCATACGCGCCGCAAACTCAAACAAATCGGGCGTTTCACAAAATCGCGCCGAAGACCTGAGCACCGCTTCCGACACGCTCAAGTTTCACACGGAAATCAGCACATACAAAAACTCGCCAGGCTACTGCGCAAACGGCAACACATTCAAAAAAGGCTGCAAATAATTATGTGGCCGTGCGCTATGCCTGACGGCATACGCGCACGGTGCGCGCCTGTTTCACACGGCGCGCATCTTTTATTTTGATATTTGCGGCGCACGCTTCTAAAATCGTATCGTCAGTTTCCCTTTTGGAGGTCGATCTATGAAAAAAAGTTTTCTCATCATCTTTTGCGCCGCAGCGGCTTTTGCACTCACTGCCTGTGACAGTGGCAGCGACGAAATCAGCTGCAACACGAGCAAAGATTGTGGCAACGCCGAGTTTTACAAATGCAATATCCTTTCGCATGTCTGCGAAGAGCGTTTCCCGGCACATTGTGCGAACAAGTTGCAAGACAATGGCGAGACCGATATAGACTGCGGCAACGTGTGCGGCAAAGAGAAGCTGTGTACGATCAACAAAGCATGCAGTACCAAGAATGACTGCGCCACCAACAATTGCGTGAGCGGCAAATGCGCGCCGACGGCGTGTGTCGATGACACCCAGTGTGCCACGATTTCAGGTGCCACATGTGACATCCCGAACGGCGTATGCATCTCCTGCTCGGATGGCGTCAAGAATGGCAGCGAAAGCGATGTGGACTGCGGCGGCACTTGCTCGACCAAATGCGCCGGCGGCAAAGCCTGCACCAAAAACGGCGACTGCGAATACGGCCTCTGCGAAGCCGGCAAGTGTTCGTCCACCAAAGCCGATGCCGCAGACCCCAAAGACCTCATCATCAATGAAGTTTTCGACAGCGCATCAAGCAGCCCGGCATTCCCGCTCAACAATAACGCCAAGGCGTGTGAGTTCATCGAGATCGCGAACATGACGAACAAAGTCATCAGCCTTGAAGGCCTCAATATCAAATTGAGCCGCACCGATGACGGCAAAGGCAAGACATTTGATGTCCCGCTCAGCGGCTCGCTACCCGCAAAAAATCTGCTCATCGTCCACAGCTGCGACACCGAAATGAGCCTGCCTGAAGACGCGATCGGCCTCAGACCAGAAAAAGAGGACGAAAAACACACGGCGTATCTTTCACTGACGAGCACCGCAACTTACGATATCACGATTTCCAACGGCAGTGCCTCGACAGATCCGATCACGGTTGTCATCGGTGATGCCAAGAGCAAATCTTCGTTCACGCGCAATCCTGAATTCTCGGCAACGGGCGAGATGAAGCTCACGACAAGCATTGATAACGCCATCGCCTTCGCCACACCGGGCTACTGCAACAACGGCGGCTTGTTCAGCAAGGGATGCGCCGTGCAGTCGACATGCGGCAACGGCACCAAAGACGGCACCGAAAGCGACGTGGACTGCGGCGGTCTGATGTGCCCCAAATGTATCAATTCCAAAGCCTGCGGCGTCGATACCGACTGCGCCTCCGGCTATTGCAACGAAGGCACCTGCGACAAGAAGACATGCGCCAAAGACTCCGATTGCGGATCCGGCCTCAAATGCAATGTCGAGCTTGAGGAATGCTACATGCCGGAAACGTGTTCCGACGGCATCAAGAACCAAGACGAGACCGATGTGGACTGCGGCGGCTCATGCAGTGCCTGCGCTTTTGGACAGCACTGCACAGTCAACAAGGATTGCGATACGAACCAATGTAACGGCACCTGCACGGGCACCAAGCCAGATCCGGCAGACCTCTCCAAGCTCTCAATCAACGAAGTCATGGGATCGCCCAAAACCTCTGATTTCTTTGCCATTCAGACTGGCACAAACCAGACCGAATTCGTCGAGATTATCAATCTGGACAGCCGCGCCGCGTCTCTCGATGGCATCCAACTTAAACTTCAAAAAGAAGGTTCTGCGGATGCAGACAAAGTCATCGACTTGGTCGGCGTGATTCCGGCAAACGGCGTGTTTGTCGTATCTGAAGCCGCCATCCCGATGGCAAATGACGGTGCGAACATGGTCGCATCCCTTGGCATGACCAATAAAGCTGCCTATACACTGTGGCTCGAAAAAGACGGCGCAAAGGCAAGCGAAGTCACTCGCGCCGCATTGTCTAGCGGCAATGGCAAATCGCAGAACAGAAATCCCGATAAAGACACAGCCAATGGCACGCTGGACTGGCACGACAATGTTTCTTCAGAAAAACTTCTGAACAGCCCGGGATACTGCGCCAACGGCGGTAAATTCAGCGAAAACTGCAAAGTCGAAGATACCTGCAACAACGGCGTTAAAGACGGCAATGAATCTGATGTGGACTGCGGCGGCACCAAATGCGGAAAATGCGATAAAGGCAAATCCTGCAACACAAATAATGACTGCCTCAACGGCATGTGCGAAGGCAGTACATGTTCATCCATGGATGTTACAGCCGCTGACCCGGATACAATCGTTCTCAATGAGATTCTCGACTCAGGTTCAAAGAGTCCCGCATTTTCTTCGCTCAATGGAGAGGCAACTGCCTGCGAATTCATTGAACTCGCTAATCCAACAAACGACAATCTCGCACTTGCAGGCCTAACCATCAAGATGCTCAGAACGGACAATGGCAAAGACGAAGTCACCTCCATTCCGCTTTCAGGCGCCATCCCGGCCAAACAGCTGATGGTCGTTCATAGCTGTGCCGAAGACCTCACTGTTCCAGAGGGCGTAGTAACCCTTAAAACAAGCGCGCTCAAGATCACAGGAACGGCGACCTACGACATTTCTATTGCCTCATCCACCAAAGAATCGCCCAAAGTTAGCGGACTGAAAATTGGAAGTGTCGTCAATTCCTCTTATAATCGCGCAGAAGACTTCAATGCGACAGCCGACATGGTCAAGACAACTTCGCTTGAAGGTTATGCACACTTTGCGACTCCGGGTTATTGCGTCAATGGTGGTCTCTTTAGCAACAACTGCGCGTTATAGCGCGAGGGGGTAGCGGCGTATTTGCGAAGCAAATAGCCGCGAGGGGGAGACTTCCCCCTTCCCCCAAAACCACCAAAAAGCCAAGCGCCTTCGGGCGCTTTTTTTATACGCTCGATGATTCTTTCTGGCAGATCACGAATGACAAGACCGCGCTGAAATGGTCTATTTTAATAGGTTTCATGATGCTCAGAGGTGCAACATTCGATTAATTTTCAGGCAAGATCACGCACACAAAAGGGAATCTTTCAGACATTTTTGATAAAAGATTTCGCATGAACAGACGTGTTTATCTTAACACAATGTAGGTATTTTATCTACTTGAAACTACTACTTTGTTTGCGCTACTTATCGCCGTCGCTCAGGGGGGAGTGTGCGCTGAACCTGTATCAAAAAGGACGATTTTATGCGTTTTCCCGGAATCCGTAAGGGCAAGTATTATTTTCCGGTCACAGAAAAAAAGTCGACGCTGATCACAACGACGACAAATAAACCTTGGTATATTGTTGGGCTAGATGAGATCATCGTGGATCTTGAGATACACAACTGCCCGCAGACCCTTCTTTCCGAGCTCGGTCTTGTGCTCGGGGAGAGTGTTCAATTTTCAGCAGACAACATCAAGCGACTTTTCGCGCGTGTCAAAGAGCTCGGTCTTGAAGTGCGCTATGCGGCAGGCGGCACGATCGCCAATACGCTGTGCAATTACACGCACTTATCGGGTGAGCCGGCGATATTGCTGGGCGCGATTCCCGAAACCATCCGTCCCGGATCTCCCGCCTTTGCCTATGTCGCGCAGACACCCAAAGCCGTCAATCTTGAGCATCTCGTGCCCGTGGCGGGCGAGGTGGGCATCGCGGTGACGTGCTTCACGCCGGATGGCGAGCGTTCATTCGCGGTCGCGCCGGGCATCAGCGGCAACTACCGGGCAGAGGATATCGATCCGGAAGTGATTCGTCATGCAAGCGTAGCGGCATCAAGCGTGTACTGCCTGGCAAATCACGACCGCCCGATTGCGGATGCGACGATCCGGATGTTCGAGATCGCCCACGAAGCCGATGTGCCCGTGGCATTCGGTCTCGGCACGAGCGCGCTTGTGCGCAGGATGCGCGATGAGATCCTGGATGTGCTGAAAAAATACGTCAATATCGCGGCGATGAACGCCAAAGAAGCCGAGGCATTGACGGGATTTGCGGATCCGCTTTTGGCGGGCAACGCGTTGCTCGATGTCGTCGATGCCGTGCTCGTCACAGAAGGCGCAAAAGGGCTCACGATGTGCGGCTATACCGATGATTCGGTCAAGCGCGCGACGCGCGACGGCCTGCACAGCGGCGCCATCGAGAATTACAATCAGTACGAATACAGCCGTCTGCTGCTCCAAAAGAATTGCAACAACCCGGTGCGGATTTTTACGCATATCCATCCGTATCTCGGCGGCCCCCAGAAGCTGTGCAACACGAGCGGCGCCGGTGATGCCGCGCTCGCGGCATTCCTTCACGATGTCGCGGCGACGCGCTATCATGCCGAGTCCGTCCCCGATTCAAAAAAGCATGCACAGGGTCTGGAATTCCTCACCTATTCATCGCTATCGAGGAACGCGCAGTACAGCAACCGTGTGGCCTACGAAGTGCTTCGCAACAATTCCCCGCGCCTCGAAGCCCCTATCGGCAATGACAAAGAAAACGACAACGACTAGCCGCTGTCGGAGGACGTTTTATTCAAAATACAGTTTTCCCGGACTGAACTTGCCGGGATCTGGAGCACACGCCGAAAATGTTTGAGTCAGAAAGCGAACTACTTGTCGCCCTTCAGGCGGCAGCAAAATCAGTCAACAGCGTACTGACGAGCGGCAAAGCGCTCAGCAAAGCGCTCGAAAAACTCGATACTCCCAAAGCTCTTGAACGTCAGGATTATGTTTCCGATGCGCTGGAAGCCCTCAAGGTCAACGATCTGACCATATACGGATGCGGCGCCCAGCAGCAGGACATGATCAAGACCCTGGATCAACGGCTCCACAAGATGCGCCTGAACGCCCGTCAGGCGCTCATGAACGGCCTGGCACAGGGCGTAGACAAGCCGGACCATCTCAAAGTCCTTTCGGACAGTCCGCTTGTCATATATATGCATCCGCTAACGCTTGAAGTTCATTTTGAACAGACCAAAGCCGTCTGGACATACGCGCATGAGCCGCTCCAGACCGTGTCTCTTGCGCCGGATGAGATCATTGCAGCGCATCGCGCACTCGTCGAGACATTCCGCGCGTCGAGGATCGATTCTCTGTCATTCTGGAATGTATGCCGTCTCTGTTACGACATGGTCCTGCTCAAGGACGGCCAGCCATCGGGATCGCGCGTCGATATCGTGGAACTTCTCCCGCCGCTCGCGTGGTTGTGGCCCAACACGATCAAGAAGACGACCGCATTTCCGCGCTATCTTCTCGCCTATCAGCTCCAGAAGCTGCGAAGCGACAAGCTTCTGCAGCAACAGAATATACGCCTGGAACTCGGCACAGCCACAGGCGGCAGCACCCGGAACAAGGCGAATGTCCTGTTCGTTCCCATGGGCGCATTCGAAGGTCAGTACTATCTATCCATATGTTTTAAACAGGCGTAACCCGTCCCTACACACCAACAAGAGAGTTCTGCAGTATGCCAACAAACGAAGAGAACAAACTGATCGCTGCGCACATCATCCAACGTTTAGGTGAAGGCGGACAGCCTCCAGAATTCGGACTGAACCGTATCAATGTCGGCAACGAGAGTTATCTGAACGTGCTCGAACACGAATACTTTCAGAGCCTGTTGCGTCACGGCTCCAGTTTTAAACTTGTGCAGGGCTACTTTGGCGGCGGCAAGACGCACTTTTTGCACTGCGTTCGCGAACTCGCCTGGAAATACGGCTTTGTATCATCAAACGTCGAGCTTTCGCCAGCCGAATGTCCTTACGATGATTCGCTCAAAGTCTATCAGAATGTCGCGAGCCATCTGATGCTCAAGCCGGACTCGATTCTGGACGATCCGCAGCTCGGCATCTGCAACGTGATTCGCCATGTCCTGGATGCGAAGCTTGCCGAAGCGACAAGCGCAGACCCCCAGGCCGAGGTGACGCGCTGGATCATGACGAAGCTGTCGCGCGCCTGGTGCGAAAGCCATTCGTGCCGTCAGGCGATCGTGCAGTTTGCCCTGGCAAGCCTTCAGAACAACTACAACCGCGAACAGATGCTTGAGGCGTGGCTTCTGGGCGAGAATATCACCGTCCCAGAACTGAAAGAATGCGGCGTTTATGAGCAGATCACGAAGGCAAACGGCTTCACGATGATGCGCAGCCTGCTGCAGATGATCGTCGCGCTGGGTCTTCCCGGCACGGTGCTGCTGTTCGACGAGGTGGACAGGAACCTTTCGGTGAGCGCGAAACGCTCGCATATCATCGGCGATAACCTGCGCCAGGTCGTGGATCTGTGCGGCCGCCATCAGCTTCCGCACACGCTGTTCATGTATGCCGTGCCGCCTGAGTTCATGCGCACCGTGGTGCCCGACTACCCGGCGCTGTACCAGCGCCTGAAATCGCCCGTTCCCTTGAGCGCGCGAAGCCCTCAGGCCGTACTGATCGACCTCGAAAAGCTCGATCTCGCGCCGGAAGAATTGCTGACAGAGCTCGGCATACGCCTCGTGGCGGTGTTTGAAGACGCGCGCGAAGTCGCGTTCAACGACATGCTTCAGGCCAAGAATGCGGCCGTGCTCGCCCGCGCCTGCGCCGAAGCATGTTTTGAAGTCAACCATCGCCGTCTGTTCGTCAAGACATGGGTCGATTTCCTGTATGCAGAGCTCGCGGACGGCGAATTCGAACTGACCGATGAGCATGCGAAGGAACTCCTCTGGTCAGGCCAGCAGACGCTCACCGAGGCCGAAGAAGCCGAAGACGAATTCGACGATTTTTAAGCGCACCGGAGGGGGGAGCGTCGTATTGCCGCAGGCACTAGACGCGCGGGGGGACACATCCCCCCGTCCATAAAAAGCAGACCAAAGATATTCCAGACTCAGGTATAAAGATCATGTCTGACGAACAAAATGATCCCAAACTCCACGCCGCCCTGACGCTCGAAGCCATGCGTCTCGGCGTTGTGCCCGCGACAGACCTTGAGGCCTCGACCGTCGGGCGCGACATCGAGATCGATATCGTGCGTCAGGATCTGGTGCAGTGCAGCGGCTCCGGCGCGCGCCGCGCGTTCCTCGGCGACTACGGTCACGGCAAGTCCCACATGCTGGAGCTCATCGAACAGATCGCGCTGAAGCAGAATTTTCTCGTCTCGAAAGTCACGCTCGACCACTCGGATCTGTCGCCGTCTCAGCCCAAACGCATCTATCACGCCGTCATGCGGAACCTGATCTATCCCGACCGCCCGGACATGCTCGAAGGGATACAGCCGCTGCTCGACAAGGCCGTGCAGGACGAGGAGATCCTGAAGAAATATCTCGTCAAAACGGACAAGACACGTGGGGCATCGCGCTCGATACGCGACCAGCTTTCGCACGGGCTTCACCTGTATTTGACCCCGGCGCTCGCCTATACACGCGCGCTGAACGATCCGGAACACATCAAGATTCCGGCATATCTCGGCGATCCGAACGTCTGGGCACGGCAGGCCAAACACCTGCTCATCGACTGGATCGAGGGCCATCCCACACAGTCAAATCAGGACATCAACGACGAGCTGAACATGATCCACGGGCGTTTCCCCAAGATCTATTCGCTGCTCGACTACCGGCCGTGGGCAAAGATCTACGGCTATATTCTGAACGGCATTTCGCAGCTCGCGAAAGATGTCGGCTATGCCGGCCTTGTCGTCGTCATTGACGAAGCGGAGTTTTACTCGCTGCTGTCGAACCAGAACCGCACGTATGCCAAATCGCTGTTCCAGGCATGGTGCCATGCGGTCAGCGCGAACGATCAGGACAGCCTGCCGTGTTCGGATGGCGAGCTTCTCGTCGGCGGATACGGCATCCAGCGCGAGCTTCCGACGCGGTATTCAGACACGCCGGGGCTTTACCTCGTGTTTGCCATGACCCCAAATTCCGACGGCATCCGCGTGCTACAGGATGCCCTGCCGCCACAGTTCATCTGCTATCTCAACGAACTCACGGCTCCCGATTACCTCCAGATGACCGGCCATCTCGTCACGCTTTACCGCAAGGCCTATCCGGATGCGGATATCCCCGAAGGCATCACGGGCCCGCTCTCGGATGTAGTCAACGCGCTCACGCAGCAGGGGCAGCTCGCGAACCCGAGGCAGACCATGAAATTCCTCACGGAATTCCTCGACCTCGTGCGGTATGTGCCCGACCAGATCCCCGATGTCATTGAAAATCTTATGTTTGACAACGACTTTTAATATCAGCCAAAGGACCCAGCCATGATCTCACTCAGCGGAATCAAACCGACTTCCACCCCGCATGTCGGCAACCACCTCGGCATGATCGAACCGGCCATTGCCCTCCAGGATCAGTACGACTGCCGTTATTTCATCGCGGATTATCACGCGATGACGACCGTTCACGACGCGGCCAAAATGCGAGAATACTCGCATGGCATCGCGGCTTATTTCATCGCGTTCGGGCTCGACCCGAAGAGGTGCATCTTCTATCGCCAGTCGGATCTTCCGCAGGTCTGCGAGCTCGCGTGGATATTGAGCTGCGTGACGAACATGGGGCTTCTGGAGCGCGCGCACGCCTGGAAAGCCGCCAAAGACCGCGGCACATCTGGCGAGGAAGTGCACGGCCTGTTTGCCTATCCTGTACTGATGGCGGCGGATATCCTGATTCACGATTCGGATATCGTCCCCGTGGGCAAAGACCAGGTCCAGCACGTCGAGATGACGCGCGACATGGCCGAGCGCTTCAACTTCGCGTTTGGCGAGACGTTCCATCTGCCGGAAGCGAAATTCAATGAGCGCGTCGCGACGATTCCGGGGCTCGACGGCCGCAAGATGTCGAAGTCTTACGGCAACACGATCAACCTCATGTACACGCCCAAACAGCTCAAGAAGCAGATCATGAGCATCGTGACCGACTCGACGCCGATCGACCAGCCCAAAGACTACGAAAACTGCAATGTTTACAAGCTCTACAAGCTGTTTGCGACACCCGAGCAGTGCGAAGAACTCGCCGAAAAATACCGCACGCCCGGCTTCGGCTACGGCCACGCAAAGCTCGCGCTCTATGACCTGCTGATGGCGAAAACCGAAGGCCCGCGCAAGATCTACGAAGACTATATGGCGCATCCAGACACGCTCGAAGACGTGCTTCGCGACGGCGCGGCACGCGCCCGCGTCAAGATGGATGAAGTGCTCAACCGCGCGCGCAAAGCCGTCGGTTACAAAGTCTGATCTCATGGGGCGCAACCGCGCCCCTTTTTCATATCATGTGGCTACCGTTCGCTTTTCTGTCCGCGCTGTTGCTCGGTTTTTATGACATCTCCAAGAAACGCTCGCTCAAAGAGAACGCCGTCGTCCCGGTCCTGTTTCTGAACACGCTTTTTTCGAGCCTTCTCTTCGTGCCGTTTCTTGCCGGATCCGGCACCGGCCTGCTGCCGCCGGATCATCTGCTTTATGTGCCGCAGACGCATGCAAGCGAGCAGGGTTATATCTTCATCAAGTCAGCGCTGGTGCTGTCGTCGTGGTTTTTCGGGTATATCGGCATCAAGCATCTGCCGCTTACGCTTGTGGGGCCGATCAACGCGACGCGGCCGGTTCTGGTGCTTCTCGGCGCGGTTCTGATCTTCGGGGAGCGCCTGAACCTGTGGCAGTGGGCAGGCGTTCTGACCGCAATCTTCGCGTTCTACCTTCTGAGCCGCAGCGGCAAAAAAGAAGGCATCGATTTCAAGCACAACCAATGGGTCGGCGCGATCGTTCTGGCCTGCATACTCGGAGCGGCCTGCGGGCTTTACGACAAGTATTTGATGGCATCTCCGGCATCCGGCGGCCTCGGTCTCGACCGCATGGTCGTGCAGACCTATTACAATTTCTACCAGTGCGCGCTGATGGGCGTGATGATGCTCGCCATGTGGCTGCCGCATCGCAAAAGCCAGCCATTTCACTGGATCTGGGCCATTCCCTGCATCTCGCTTTTCCTGTCTGCCGCCGATTTCGTCTATCTGTATGCCCTGAGCCTCGACGGGGCGATGATCGCGATCGTGTCGATGGTGCGCCGCGCGAGCGTCCTCGTTTCATTCACGTTCGCGGCGCTTGTCCTTCGTGAGAAAAATCTCCGCGACAAGGCCATCGACCTCGGACTCGTGCTCGCGAGCATGATTTTTCTGTGCATCGGCAGTCTGTGGGGCTAGGGTTACCCAGAGAGACGTTCCACGAAACGTCTTAACATGCAACGGCATTATTTGGCGGGGGCGGCGGCCCCCTTCGGCGCTATTGCTTCGCAATACGCGCCTGCCCCCACGGCGCTATTGCTCACGCAATACGCGCCGTGATCGCACGTCCCGACCGGCCACGGTAAGCCCCAAGCCTAAAAGCGCCTGATGATGGGCACGATTCACCGCCTAAGGGCTTAATTCCATAGTTGAAACTATCCGTAATTCGGGGTATTTCATTCCGTTGGTTTTGTCTGCCTCAAAGCAGTTCAAGAGATTCGTGTATCAACAACAAGGAGAATTTACGAGATGAGAAAAAGCATAGCATGGTGTCTGGCCGGCTTGATGTTATTCGGCCTTGCGGGCTGCAAAAAAGACGACAACAAACAGATGCCGACCCCGCCAGCAGCAGAAGTCGCCGCGCCTGCGGCTGATGCCGCAGCCCCTGCAGATGCCGCCGCGCCTGCGGCTGATGCCGCCCCGGCAGCAGATGCGGCAGATGCCGTCCCCGCCATGGATATCCCGCCCATGCCTACCGTGCCTGCCCCTGAAGATGTCGCCGCCGCCCCTGCCGACGCAACCAAGACGGCATCCGGCCTTGCCTACAAGAAGCTCACGACAAACGATTCCGGCAAAGCCATCGCCGAAAACGATATCGTCAAGCTGCACTACACGGGCTGGACGACAGACGGCAAAATGTTCGACACCAGCACGTTCAATCCCACCCCGGCAGTGTTCTCGCCTGTCAACCTGATTCCCGGCATGAAAGAAGCCATGACGCTCGCCAAATCAGGCGAAAAGATCCGCGTGTGGATTCCGCAGGATCTCGCGTACAACGGCCGTCCCGGTGCCCCAGAAGGTATGCTGGTCTTTGAATTCGACATTCTTGATGTCATGACCCCGGTCATGCCTCCGAAAGACATCCCAGCCGATGCGATCAAACTTGAGAACGGCCTGGCCTATCGCATCACCAAGACGACAGAAGGCGCCACGGCAGTCACCCTCGATGACCTCGTCACCCTCGAATTCTCTGGCTGGACGCAGAGCGACGGCAAGCGCTTCCAGTCCTCTGTCGAGATCGGCGAAGACCTGAGCGCGCCGGTCAACTCGATGTTCCCCGCCTGGAAAGAGATCCTCCCCAAAACCCACGAAGGCGATACGGTGGAGATGTGGGTACCGCAGGCACTCGGCATCAATCCCGAAGGCACAGACCTGCCTGGCACGCTGATTTTCCTAGTGGATATCAAGAAAGTCACGTCACTTCCGAAGACGCCTGAAGATGTTGCCGCAGCCCCGGCAGATGCCGCCAAGACAGAATCGGGCATCGCCTCCAAGGTCCTGCAGGCCGGCACGGGCACAGACCATCCCGCAGCAACCGATACCGTTAAAGTCCATTATTCAGGCTGGACGACGGATGGCTCGATGTTCGATTCGAGCGTCGCACGTGGCGAGCCGATCGAATTCCCGCTCAACGCCGTGATTCCTGGCTGGTCCGAGGCCGTGCAGCTCATGGTCGTCGGTGAAAAACGCCGCGTCTGGATCCCCGAAGAACTCGCGTACAAAGGCGCGCCCAACGCACCGCAGGGCATGCTCGTTTTCGATATCGAACTCCTTGAGATCAAGAAATAGTTTCGACCTCACCGCCTAAATCCCCCGCACCAGTCTGGAGCGGGGGACTTCGCTCTCCCCCTCTCATCCCCCTCACCGGCCAGGCGTGGGGGAATTTATTTTTGCACCCATCAGCAAAGCATTAAAAGCCAGAGGCAATATGTCAGATTCCATCAAGCCGGAAGTGCTTCTCATTGCATCTCAGTTCCCCCAACAGGAACTCGGAATCATCGCGCAACTCCTTCAATCGCAAGGCTTTAAGCAGGCCCCACGAGAAAAGAACGTGTCGTTTGTCGCGTTCGAGACGGCAGACAAAACCAACCGTGTATGCCTGAAATTCTATCAGGAGATCGGCGCGCTCCGCCTCGAACTGACCGGCGCCCTATCCCAGAAGATCGGGTCAGCGCTTGGCCAGTATATGGAGGCATTGAGTTCGGAACGCATCCACGAACTGATCGGGATGGCGCAGTCGGATATGGAACGCCGGATCTACGTGATCCTCCTTGTATTGACGTATCCCGATGCGGCATCGGCGATGTCGGCGATGCGCAAGCCCTATTTTGACGAGGGGAGCGACGCGCTCCGCGAGGGTCTTGTGCAGGGGCTTGCCTTTTTGGAAACGCCGGATGTCGGCACCGCGCTTGAGCTGATTGAGACGGCAGCCAAAGGACAGCCGATTGCGACGCTTGCGCGCCGAGCCATCGACGGCCTTTGCGAACGCGGCGTGATCCGCGAATCGGCGGCCTCGTTCAAGCGCAAGATTGAAGCGACGATCGACGAGAACCCGAAAGCAGCACTCGAACAGATCGAGAAATACCTTGCATCCTCGCCGTCCCCAGAGATCCGTGCGCTTCATGCACGCGCGCTCAGGCTGCTGGGACGCACCGACGAAGCCGCATCGCTGTTGTCGCTGATCACGATCGCCGCGCCCGATGCCGCAGATGCCTTCTGCGAACGCGCCTTGATCCGCGAAGCAGGCGGGTTCACGCTCCAAGCGATGACAGATGCGCAGTCTGCACTCGCGTGCGATCCGACCAACCAGACGGCAGCAGAGATCTTCCAGAGATTGCAGCTCGTCCTCGATCACGCCTCTTCCAATGTCGAAGACCGGCTCGCCCAGTTCAGCAAAGCCATCGAAGCCAATCCCGATGATGCCAACCTGAGATGCCAGCGCGCCGAATGCCTGCTCGCGATGCACCGCCCCCAGGAGGCCATCGATGACCTGAAATCCGCACAAAAGCTTGCGGAAAACGATCCGCGCCTGCCGCTGATGCTCGCCGAAGCCTATCTCGCCATTCATCATTACGGAGCGGCCTTAGAGCAGGCCACACGCGCGCAGAAACATCACGTCTCGACACAGGAGACGGCAGCCTGGCTGTTGCGTCCACGCGTCTTTATGGCCATGAACCGGCCGGAAAAAGCCCTCTCCGCGATACACGAGATCCCTCCCGAACTACGCGATGAAGATGAAGTAATCGTGTGCCGCGCCGTGATCGAGGAAACGCTCGGTCACGCCGAAGCCTCACGCGCCGCCTACGCGCTTGTGCCCGAGGGCATACGCGCGATCTTCGAGTCCCTTGGGCTCGCGCTTTATCAAGACCTGCCCGTGCTCAGAGAGATCGCCGGCATCCCGGAACTGCAGATCCGCACCGCGCCTTCGTCACCGCGTGGCGACGAGCCGACAGACCCATTCTTCAAGCGATGCGATGCCTGTGGCGCACTAACCATGAAGCGACGCACGTTCTGCAAGGAATGCTCAAACGCCACGTTTATCTGAAAATGAAGCGCGGCCGTATCGCCTGACGGCGATAGGACGCGCCCCATACGGCCGTATCGCCGTCAGGCGATAGGACGCGCCCCCACCATCCCCTCGGACAGACACGCCATGAGAAACAGAACCGCCGTTGCCGCCATACTCGCGCTTATCGTCGGGATCGCGATCGGTCTCGCCATTGATAATCCGGGGTATGCCGACAAAGCCCCCAAGGAACCTTACAAACGCCTGGACACATTTGCCGAAGTGCTGAGCGTGATCGACGGGAATTATGTCGACGAAGTGGATCGCACCGCGATGATCGACGGCGCAATTCTGGGCATGATACGCGCCCTCGACCCGCACTCGGGATTCATGACGGCGCAGGCGCGCAAAGCCTTTGAACTTCAGACATCGGGGCAGTTTGTCGGGATCGGGATGGAAGTCGGCATACGCGACAACCAGCTTCGCATCATCATGACATTTTACGGCGGGCCAGCGCAGAAAGCGGGTCTTCAGTCGGGGGACGTGATTCTCGGCATCGACGGCAAGGACGTGTCCAAGATGAACCTCGACCAGATCACGCAGGCGCTCCGCGGCGCGCCGGGCACGGCAGTCCGGCTCACCGTGCGCCATCCGGAGAGCCTGGGCACGCAGAACTACACGATCCAGCGAGCCGTCGTGCAGCTCGACATCGTGCGGAGCCGTCTGCTCGATGACGATTACGGCTATGTATCTGTGCGCTCGTTTGGCGAAGGCGCGACCGCCAAAGTGCGCGCCGAGATCGACAATCTACAGAAGCTGACAGCCCAAGGCCTGAAGGGTCTCATCCTCGATCTGCGCAAGAATCCAGGCGGTTTTCTGAACGAGGGCGTTTTGCTCGCCAACCTGTTCCTCAAGTCTGGCACGATCGTGTCAACACGCGGCCGCAACGGCATCCTCATCCAGCAATATGGCGCGACGCCCGACAGATACGCCTATGATATGCCGCTCGCGGTGCTCATCGACGAAGGCTCGGCTTCGGCATCGGAGATCGTCGCAGGCGCGCTTCAGGATCACCACCGCGCCATCATCGTCGGGCAGACATCCTTTGGCAAAGCGACGGTGCAGAACCTCTTTCCGCTCAGCGACGGCTCCTCGGTCAAGCTCACGATCGGCCGTTATTACACGCCGTCCGGCAAGTGCATCCAGGCGGAAGGCATCGTCCCCGATGTCGAGGTCGAAGACCTCCAGCTTCAGGTCAAAAAGCGAAGCATCCTCCGCGAAAAAGATCTCCCGAATGCCCTCAGTGCCAAGACCCCCACGGCACAGGCGCAGGCGCAGCCGCAGCCGGCCCCCGAAAACGCGCCAGCGGCGCAGCCGTCAGAGGCGGCACAGGCCGAACCGGAACACGAACCGCTCCCCTCGATCGACGATCTTCAGCTTTTTACGGCGCTCCAGCAGCTGCGCGCCCGTGAATTCTTCCTCGGGAATACAAAGTAACCATCGCCCATTTATGATGGCAGGACTTTGACGGAGTGCATTCATGGACCTTCAGAAACGATCGAAATACTGCCACAGATGCCAAGCATCCCTCGATACGGATGCGCGCATCTGTCCAGTCTGCCATGAAAAGCAGCTCATGGCGTTCGAACAAGCGACCGCCGATATCGTTCGCGCCCTGTTCCCCCGGGTCTACCCGGCCACCCGGATCATCTTTTTCCTGCTGATCGCCTATTTTATCCTGTTCAGTGCAGATATCGTCCTGCATCCCGAATACGGTCTCAAGGAAGCGCTTCTCGCGCCACCGACAGAACTGAGCTACCGCTGGGGTGCGCATTTGCGCGGCCAGTTCGTTTGGTGGCGGCTGATCACGGCGAACTTTTACCACTTCGGCATCATCCATATCGTGTTCAACACGGTCGCGCTCAAATACGTGTCGCCCTATGTCGAGCGCACCTACGGCTCTGCCCAGACGTTTGCGGCATTCGTGATCCTCGGCACGCTTTCGATGGCATGCTCGAACATTCTCGGCGACAACGGGATCGTGGGCGGCGCGTCCGGGTCGCTCATGGCGTTCATCGGCATGGCAGCCGTTGCCGCCCACCGCGAACACACGGCACTTTCGCTCGAAATCCGCAACAGCATGATACGGTGGGCGCTCTTCACCATCGCATTCGGCCTGATCATATCGCTATCGGGAAGCCTGGGAATCGACAACATCTCCCACGTATCCGGCCTCCTACTCGGCATCCTGGCCGGCCTTATCCTTCCCAAACAGGCCATGACCGGCTTCGACCGCCTTTGGAAGATCCGCCTTTCCCGAAGCACGCTGCCCGTCGCGGTCGCCCTCACCGTCACGGCGTTCGTGTTCATGACATTCGCGGGACAGTCGCAGAAACACCAAAGCGAATGTATCGCCGATATCCAGCATAAAAACTATGCGGCGGCGACGACCGCTTGCGAACAGGCATACCGCGAAGATCCATCCCTCCCGATCTCATACCACAATTACATCCTGATCAACGCGATCAACGGCGATCACGACCGCGCACGTCACCTCTGTGCCGAGGGCAAACGACGTTTCCGCAACCAGAAAGAGCCGCTCAGCTTCGACAAGCTCTGCCAGGATCTGGAACGCACCAGACATTGATTTTGCCGCGAGGACGCGGCTATTTCATACGCCGCGCGATGATCATGGTCAGAGCGATGATCATGGTCAGAGACGTGTCACGACACGTCTCTACATTGGGGACGCGGCTATTTCATATGCCGCGCGATGATCATGGTAGATCGGAAGAGCACACGTCTGAACTCCAGTCACAACCGAGAATCTCG
>JAFZFY010000061.1 GCA_017555665.1 Pseudomonadota bacterium
ACCTGCCGCCGACACCGCCTTTTCCGCCCTTACCACCGGCACCGCCGCCGCCGCCATCGCCGCCCTTACCGGGCACACCCAGACGAATCTGATTCGCATAAACCGAGGGTTCCGATGCAAATGACGCAATCCAGATCCCGAAGGAACCGCCACCTGCGCCACCGCCCTGACCGCCGTCACCGCCACATCCGCCGGCACCGCCGCCGCCACCAGAGCCACCGATATCTCCGAGCAAATTGCCGTAGATACACGAGCTGTCGTTGTTGTTGACCGCGCCACCACCAGCACCGCCGCCGCCGCCGCCAGTCGCTGCCGCACCTCGCATGCCCGTGCTGCCCCCAACGCCGACCCATTCGCTGTTCACGACAGATCCGACCGCATTCACACACCCATTGCCGCCGCTACCGTTGACACCATTCTCGCCATTGAGACCATTCGCCCCGTTCGCATACCCGCCAGATGTGCAGTCATATTTGCAATACGGTGCCTGCTCGGCATAGCTGTGATTATAGGAGTTGTTCGAGCCGCCTGCGCCATCACGGCTATCGCCGTACATGAAATCCTGTTCCACGTCGCCGCCGCGTGAAGTCGCGCCCTCGCGCCCATTGGCTGTCGAACAATGGCTGTTCGCGCCGCCACTGCCACCAGGCGTGGACTGACCGTAACACCACGGATCGTCACATTCACGGCTGTCACGCCCATCACGCCCATCCCCGCCGACATAGCCAGACCCGCCGGAGGCACCGCGTCCCCCGTCCTCACCACGACCTGCGATAATCGTGTTATCGGCGAGATGAATCTCTTTAGAGGCTTCTGCCAGATAGACCGCATACGAGTTTCGCCCGTTGCTGCCATCTGCCGCCTGGCTCTCGGAAACATCATACCCCTGAATCGTAAAGCCGCTCAAAACCGTCTTGCGCTTCACTGCCGGAATATAGACGGAACCGGGATGCTCGCCTGAGGCAGGCGGAGGCCCCATGATCTGCGTCGGGTTCAGGACGATATTGCGATTCTTAAAGTCTGCACTATATCCGCCGTATATCTGCACACCCGACTTTAATTCCACCTGTTCCATGTAGGTACCGGCAGCCACGAGGATCGCCGTGTGTTTCGACACATCGAATGCCGCAATCGCCTCACGAATCGTCCGATACGGCGCATCAATCGTGCCGCGCGAATTCTCAGACTGCGCACTCACGAAGATCGATGTAGCGATCGTGCCGTCCACGCCATCGCAGTTACGGTCGATATACAGGCTGTCTGCAGTCGGCCAAGCACTGAATACTTCTGGTTCATCGGCACTGCCGTTGACCGCGACACCGCACTCACAGCCGTCGGCCGCGATGCCATTCACGTCATAATACTGGATCTCGACACGGCAGGCCTTATCCACGCAAGTGTGCGCACTGCTGAGTTTCTTGCAGTCGCTGTCACTCTCACACGACACCGACGCGGTCTCGCCGCTTTCTGCAACACAATAGAAAATCTGGCGGTCACAGCGCATGCCCGCCTGGCAGTCCTGATCCACACGGCACTGCTTGCCATAGATCTCTTTTTCGAGCTTGCATCCCGTGAACTTGCACGCATACGCGTCACCTTCGAGCAGACAGGCACCCATCGCGTGAAGTTCAGGCGCTTTCCAACGGCTCGGACAATCCTCGTTACACGCGCCACAATGTTCTTCCGCGTTATAACGCCCCTGTTCGTCCTTGAAGTCCTCATCGATCTCGCCGTTACAGTTGTTATCCTGACCGTCACAGACCTCAAGCGTCAGCGTCTCAGCACTGCAAGCGCTCCACGAAAACGCATCATTTGCAATCTTTTCGCATGTCTGCCGCCCCTGGCAGACATCCGTGCCGGACGAAACCGCACAGTTGCGCACCATATTCAGCTTGGATGCATCGCAGCTGCAGCTGTCGCCTTTGGGCACACAGAACATGCCGCCATCTTTATTGCGGCATGTATAGCCCGACGGACAGCAGCTCTGTTCATCCACCCTGCCAGTACACCCCGAATACGGCGCATCGACATCGCAGCTCTGCAGGCAGTGCTTGCCAAAATCGCCATCGAGATCCAGACAACGGTCAGAATAGACATGGCAGTCTTCATCCGAGCCGCACACCTGACACGCCGGAGATTCGAGCTTCAAACACGATACAGGATTCTCATGCGGATACGGATAATAGCCGGGTTCGCAGATCAGCGGCACGCAGACCGCCGCGCCATCACGGACCTCGCAGGCCGCCGCATCCTCACGCACATTTCCGTCCTTGTCATGCCTGAGGTTTGAAAGCACCTCCAGGCAAGACGCACCGCACGACCCGCAGTTGTGCAGATCGACATACAGATCGCCCTGCCTGAAGACCTCATCAATCTCGCCGTTGCAGTTGTCGTCTGCCCCATTACATATCTCGCGTTCCGGATCACCGGCATCGCACGACCAGCCATACATGCCGTTCTGAAGCTTGCACTGCCAGCGCCCGACACAGCCGCCCAGATAGCAGATCGGGTACAATTCATGGCCTTCGATGCGCGAATCGAACACGATCCCCGGATCGAACCCATCCACAAGCCCGTCGCAATCGTCATCCACGCCGTTGCAGATTTCCTCGGCTGGCATCGCCGCATCGCAGTCGCTCCAGGCATACTCGCCATTCTGAACACGGCAATACGACCAGCCTGCACAGATACCAAATTCGTTGCTGTTCGTGCACGCGCGCCCCATGCCCTCTTTGCCCGGACCGCATTCACACGAATTGTCGAGCGGCAAACACTGCGCATACGAAACGCCGTCATGCTCCACCGTCTCGCAGGTATAGCCGTCCGGACACGATGACAAGCTGCAATCCAGCGCACAGACATCCCCTTCCGGCAGACTCACGCACAGATCGCCTGTGGCATTGCAATGCCCGTCCACCGCACATGACAGGCAGAGTTTTGGCGCGCCATCCTGCACACACACGTGCGTGTCTCCCGAAAAATAATCGCTACTCGTCCACGCTTTGCACGACCAGCCTTCCGAACAGTCCTCGGATGTCTCGCAAAATACCGAACATACACCGCCATTTTCAGGACCGATCGGCAAACACACGCCGTCGATACATTCACGATGACCGATGCACGTCTCACCAAACTTGCGCTCCGGCACGATCCAAACATCCTGATCGTCGATCACGCAGGCATTGTTGACACATATCTGGTCATCCTGACAGTCATAGCGCGTCACGCACTCGCATTCCCCACGGTCTTTGCATGTCGTACTGCAACCGTAAAGCGCAAGCGCGGTCAAGGCGATCACAAATTTCTTCATATGTCTGGAATTCATAGCTTTCCTCATTTGGAAACGTCACACAAAAGCCATATCATCATATCACATTTCGGCGCATAATCATAAATTTATACATTCACCCCATGCTGAATTCCGGCTGGCAGGGGGAAGACTCCCCCTGCGCGGCTATGTGCTCGCCCTCGGGCGACCCACAAGGGGCCGCCCATCCGGCTCCGCGCATACGCCGCTACCCCCTCGCCAAACCACACACACGCCTATCCGAAGCGCCGTGATCCCCTTACCCGAGACATGACAGCCCCTTGATCTCACATGATTTGAGCATCGCGCCAAACGTCGATATACGCCTACAGATACGGCATCCAGCGCAACGTCTCGTGCCACGCACGCGGCCCAAAGGTTCCGGCTTTATCCCGCAACACAAAGACATTCCAGACAAGCCTGCCCAGCGCGCGCCGCGCCCCGACGAAATCGCTGTCATACATCGCCTCGACAAATTCCAGGTATGCAATCGACGCAAGCTCAGGATAATCAGCCGCGATCCGCGCATGCGATGTCTCTCCGGGCTCAAAAAGCCAGCTGCGCACCGCACGGCACGCGGCGCTGCCCGGCACAGCCGTGGCATCGCGCTTGATCTCGACACGGCGAGCATACGCTTCCGGCAACGGCCGCATCAGAAGCGCGCGATACATCAGATGGGCGATATAGCTCATACCGGAATGGTACATCATATCGGCACGCCGCTCGGCCCATATCACGCCAAACGCCTCGGGCAACCCATCAGCCCCCGACAACGCATCCAGTTCGCGCCAGATGCGCTCCCTCAACGCCGATGCCGAATATTCCTCAAGATTTTTCGGCACCTCATGCATCCGGTTCATGCGACGCCAGGCTTCACGAAACGTCTCGCCCAAGACAGGCTGCGACGCGGCGAGCACGCGCACAGCCTCAGGCACGACCTGATCACGGTCAAGCGCGCCGCGCATCAGATAGTAACTGTAGAGTTTTTCGAGCGTCGCCACGCGTTCGGCAATCTCGCCACCCTCACGGCAAACCGCAGGCTCCAGAGTGCCGATCGGACATCCGCGATCGCCAAGGCAATCATACCAGCGCGCGCTTTCTGAGGCGCTGACACGCGCACAGTGACGCGACCATATCGAGGACGCGCCAAACGTCAATGTCACGATCTGACGCACCTGATTCGACCGATGGCGCACCCGAAGCTCGCCCTTCCAGGCATCAAAAGCATCGCTGACGGGCACCCCCACCACAGAGAGAAAATCGCCGGGCGTGCCCTGCGAGAGCAGCTTGACGCGTTCGATGCCATACTCGTCGATCAGATACCGCACCCAAGACCCGGCAAGCGTATAGGCGACACGCGACGGCATCCCCCAGAAGCCGTAGATCAGGCGTTTGGGCGTGATCACGCCGAATACATCCTGACGGCTCAGGATCGCCTCGCTCCAGGTGTGCAGATCGTAAGTCTGGACGGGCCATTCGGCAGCCATAGCAAAACCTTCGATCCAGCCGATCGCCGGAATGCCGTGACCTCCGGCAACCTTGAGGGGACCGACCCCGAACGCCCCCGCGAACAGGTGCGCCATCTCGTGACGCGCCAGCGTCGAATCCGGCGGCGACTCCACCAGATGAAGCTCATTTTTCCATATCCGGGCAAAGCTCGTGCGCTCCGCGCCGATGAACCTGCCCTTGTCCTGAGCCGTCGGGTAAAGCCAGATGTCGATGCCGTCAGGCGCATCCGGACGCGTTGCAAAAAATTTCTCAAGATAACGGTAGTCTCTGGAATAATCGCGAAGCAGCCGTGACTTTTGCGCATCGAGCGCGGCACGCGCCTTTGACCGTGGAATAAAATGCACGCGAAACGCGCCATCCTGTGGCGCGACAGTCTCCCATAACGCCTCAGACACGGCATCGCGTCCCATCGGCATCAGGAACCCGGCCGCCGAGAGCCACACATGCATCCCGCAAGCAAGTCCAAGCCCGACAACAGGCAAAACAAAACGCCGGATGGCGCCGGTTTTAGGCATCTGCGAAGCGAACATACAGGCGATCAGCAAAACGGTGCCTGTCCGGAACATCAGAAGCGCGCGCGTGACATCCATCGCCTCATCATAAATCGACCCGGCGAAATACCCGAAAAACTGCCCGAACGCGACAAGCGGCGGCCAGTTGTAAAGCGCGAACATCGCAAAGCCAAGATCGAGCGAGACTGCCGCGATATAGACGATCACACGGACGGCCGCAAAACTCGACACGCGCGAAATCCAGCCCCAGACCAGCCCTGCCAGCACCAGACCGGGCAACGCGATCAGGCACTGATATGCCAAGCCCTGCCCCAAATCGCACATCTCGCCGCGCATCAGTGCGACAAGCGCCATCACGGCCATGGCAGACAGCCAGAACCCGACCGATGATCCCAGCGTCAAAAGCAGGCTGGGCCAGGTCAGCTCTGCCTTTTTAGGCGACCATATCGGTACAAAGACCAGCCCGGCCAGAGCAGAGGCAAGCGCCGCCTCATACCCAAACGCGCCCACGAGCGGCATCCAGGCGATGCCAAACATCACGAGAACCGAGACCCCATATTTCACAAGCGCGCGCATACCCTTGACTCCGAAAAGCACACCCATACGACCAGATCACGAGTGTAACACAATCCGTGCGCATTGGCACGCCGGCAATCCAGCGACATGCCTTCGATATTGCCCTGACATGGATCCCCGAAGCGCATCCCGGACCGCTTTGCGGCACCGCCGCGCCGTGAACGGCGACGATGGCGCGGGCGTATCGCCCGAGGCGATAGCCCGCGCCCGGCTGCGTATGCCGTCAGGCATAGCAGCCGGTCCCCAAACAAAAAACCGAGATATTATATATATAATTCGCACGATATTGTTTCCGAGTTATGCGCCGATATGGTAAAATTTTATGCCTTTTTCTGTTCCACTAACCACAGGAGAACGTATGCGAAAGAAATGGCTTTATTTGATCGGACTGGGTATCGCCGCGAACCTGGCGGGATGCTCGACCGAACCGGACTCGGGCGCGGCGATGACCGAATGTCAGGACGAGTACGGTCAAACGTATTTCTGCGCAGCAGACAACATTTGCTGCGGCAACACATGCATCAAAGAGACGGATGCGAACTGCGGGACGTGCGGCAACCGCTGCAGCGAAGGCAGTCATTGCAGCGACGGCATGTGCATCTGCCCGGCAACGGGGACGTACTGTGCGCTGACCTGCATCGCGACTGGCTGTGTCGACACGCTGACGAACCCGAATCACTGCGGCGGTGAAAACATCGCCTGTCAAGGCGGCGAAGTCTGCGACAACGGGGTCTGCTCCACCTCCTGTTCGTATGAGCTCGAGAATTGCGACGGACGATGCATCGACCTCGAAAACAACGTCGACAACTGCGGGGCATGCGGAAACGCGTGTGCCAAGCCGGATGCGACAAACAACGTCAGCCGCAGCTACTGCCTGAACGGAACCTGCCATATCATCTGCACAACCGGTTATCTGGATGCAGACGACGACGCGCGTTCCTGCGAGCAGAAGACGGATTTTTCATGCGGCAACGGCATCGTAGAACTCGGCGAGGCCTGCGACGGTCAGCGCCTGAACGACCAGACGTGCGCCACGATCGTGGGTCCTGGATCGACGGGCAATCTGACGTGCCTGCCCGATTGCGGCGGCTTTGACACGTCTGGATGCAGCGCGCCGACGACCTGCGGTAACGGCATGATCGACGGCTCCGAGCTCTGCGACGGCTCGAATCTGGGCGGCGCGACGTGCGCGACGATCCTGGGCGAAGGCTCAAGCGGCTACCTGGGATGCAACAAAAACTGTTCAGAATTCGACACCTCCTATTGCAGCGCGCCGACGACCTGCGGCAACGGCAAGATCGACAGTGGCGAGACGTGTGACGGCGCGCTTCTTCCCAACGGGAGCAGCTGCGAAACCGTGGTGGGTGCGGGCTCGACAGGCAACCTGAGCTGTGCCGCCAACTGCTATGCCTTTGACCGTTCGAGCTGCACGGCGGCATCGACATGCGGCAACGGCATTCTGGAAGCCGGTGAGGAATGCGACGGCAACAATTTCAACGGCAAGACATGTGACACGCTCATCGGCGCCGGATCGCGCGGCTCGCTTGTCTGCAACAACTGCAAGATCAACAGCGACAACTGTTCAGCGGCATCGACATGCGGCAACAACATCATCGACGGCAACGACGTATGCGACGGCAACGCGCTTAACGGCGCGACGTGCGCCTCGATCGTCGGTGACGGCGCGAGCGGGACGATCACGTGCCGCGACAACTGCGCCGGTTACGACATTTCGGGCTGCACGGCAGCCTCCAAATGTGGCAACGGCATCATCGAGCCGGGTGAAGTCTGCGACGGCCCGCGCCTCAATGACCGCACATGCGCGTCGGAAGTCGGCTTTGGATCCAAGGGCACGCTGATCTGCAGCCCCGACTGCCTGAGTTTTGATGTCTCCGGATGCACGGCCTCGACGACATGCGGCAACGGCATCATCGAGACTGGCGAGATCTGCGACGGCACCGCGCTCAACGGCGCGACATGCGAAAGCCAGGTCGGCAGCGGCTCGACAGGCACCGTGTTATGCGGCGCAGACTGCACATACCTCAATCTTTCGGGATGTTCGGCAGCCACACAGTGCGGCAACGGCAGCCTCGACGCAGGCGAAGTCTGCGACGGCAAAAACATCAACAACGCGACATGCGAATCGATCGTCGGCACAGGCTCGACGGGGACGATCCGCTGCGGCGACGGCTGCAAGCATTTCGACACCTCCTCGTGCACGAAATCCACATACTGCGGCGACGGTCAGATCAACCAGAATGAGCTCTGCGACGGCAAGGAACTCGCGGGCAGGGAATGCAAGGATGTCGTCGGCTATGGCTCCAAAGGCACGCTGCAATGCTCCCCCAACTGCATGGAGTTCGACACCTCTCGCTGCACGGCAGCCAACCTTTGCGGCAACGGCAAGCTGGATGCAGGCGAAGTCTGCGATGGCGCCATGCTCAACGGCGCGACATGCTCGGCATTGGTCGGCTTTGGCTCGACAGGCAAGCTGACGTGCAATGACACCTGTACCGCAGTCATCACGACAGCGTGTTCAGAACCCAAGAAATGCGGCAACGGCATCCTCGACAGCGGCGAAGTCTGCGACGGTGCCATTTTGAACGGCAAGACATGCGCGGAAGTCGTCGGCTTCGGCTCGACGGGCA
The DNA here is from genome assembly GCA_017555665.1 of Pseudomonadota bacterium. Classification (GTDB taxonomy): domain Bacteria; phylum Myxococcota_A; class Bradymonadia; order UBA4248; family UBA4248; genus UBA4248. The sequence goes on from JAFZFY010000061.1 coordinate 8,553, forward strand.
CACCGCAGTGCAACGACAGCTGCACCGGCTATGTCAAGGGCACCTGCACGCCGGAACTCAAGTGCGGCAACGGCATGCTCGACACCGGCGAGAAGTGTGACACGACGAACCTCAACGGCAAGACATGCGCGGATATCGTGGGCATCGGCTCGACAGGCACGCTGACATGCGACGCTTCATGCAACTTCAACACGACGCTGTGCACGGCCTCTCGCGGGTGCGGCAACGGCACGCTTGAGGACAACGAAGAATGCGACGGCACCACGTTCGCAGCCGGCTCCAATCTGTGCAAATCATACGCGCCCTCGCTTTACAAATCGGGCAAGATCACCTGTGATCAGAACTGCCATGTCGTCACCACGGCGTGCACAGCCTACTGCGGCGACGGCACCGTGAATGGCACCGTGAGCGGCATTCCCATCAATGAGGCTTGCGACGGCGAAAAATTCCCGACCAGCCAGAACACATGCGAGAAGGTTGTCGGCACGGGATCGACAGGCACGCTGGCATGTTCGGGCGACTGCAAGACGATCATCACGAATCAGTGTACAGCCGCTGCCTATTGCGGCGACGGCAAGATCAACACGCAGGAAGAACAATGTGACGGCAGCGTATTCTCACAGGGTACAGACGACTGCTCTGCATACAGCTCGCAATATATGGCAGGCAACAAGGTCAAATGCCTTGGCACTTGCAAGATCGACACGAGCGCGTGCCAGACCAAGCCTTATTGCGGTGACGGCACGGTCAACACGAATGACGAATGGTGTGACCGCGATGCATTCCGCGATAACAAAGTGAACTGCACCGACTGGGATTCGGCGACTTACTCGTCCGGCAAAGTCAAGTGCAACAACACGACATGCAAACTCGACATGAGCGCATGCATCGAAAAGCCGACGGTCAAATGCGGCAACGGCAAACTCGATGACAAGGAATTCTGCGATGGCAGCTTGTTCGCCGAAGGCATGAAGACATGCCAGGAATGGTCAAAAGAGTATTCAGGCGGCACGATCAAGTGCACCAGCGACTGCCAGATCGACGCAAGCGCCTGCGAGCTTGCAAACAAATGCGGCAACGGCGTGATCGATGACGGCGAAACCTGCGACGGCAGCAAGCTCCCGTTCAGCTATACCTCGTGCAAGACCTACAACACGGCTTTGTACGAAAAAGGCACGATTAAGTGCAGCGCCGATTGCAAGAGCCTCGACCTGAGCGCCTGCGTATCGTGGTGCGGCAACGGCAAAGTCAACACGAGCTCAAACGGCATCCAGATCGGCGAAGTCTGCGACGGCACGAACCTCAACAAAAAGACATGCGAAAAGGTTGTGGGCTCTGGCTCCACAGGCACCCTGGCGTGTGCTGCTGATTGCAAGTCCTTCGATACCACGAACTGCTCCGAACCCGTTGTGGCGACATGCGGCGACGGCGTTGTCAATCAGGTATCCGAATACTGCGACGGCACCGCGTTCAAGAACGGCAAGAGCGCGTGCAGCTATTGGAACTCGGCCTATACATCTGGCGAAATGAAATGCACGAGCAGCTGCACCCTTGATGAATCTGCATGTATCGCGCAGGCAGACCCCGTCTGCGGTGACGGCATCCTCAATCAGACGGATGAGGAATGCGACCTTCTGGCGTTTGATCCTTCGTGGAACACCTGCGAGAAAGTCGATCCGAAATACGGCGGCGGCACGCTCAAATGCACCAAGACCTGCGAGATCGACGACTCCAGCTGCATCCTCAAGAGCAAGATCGACTGCGGTAACGGCAAGCTGGACGACAATGAAGAATGCGACGGCACGGAATTCCTCGTGGATTCGTGTTACGAATACAGCACCGCTTTCGGCTCCGGGACACTGAGCTGCACGGACGACTGCGTGATCGATACGAGCAAATGCGCCGCGCACAAGTGCGGTGACGGCGTGCTTGGTCCCGATGAGGAGTGCGACGGCAAAGCCTTCGATTCAGCCTGGGATACATGCGTTAAAGTCAGCAACCAGTATTCCGGAGGCACCCTGAACTGCACCACGAGCTGCGAAGTCGATTCAAGCGCCTGCACGCTGAAATGCGGCAACGGCAAGCTCGACGGCGATGAATGGTGCGATGGCAGCCTCTTTATCGGCAACGCCAACAAGTGTTCCGACTGGGGATTTGCAAGCGGCAGCCTGGGATGCACCAAGACATGCGAGATCGACACGACCGCATGCCGCTCCACGCCCGAAGCCAGATGCGGCGACGGCATCCTCAACACGAACGCCGAATCCTGCGACGGCTCCGACTTCCTGCACGGCATCAAGACATGTGCGGACTACAGCCCGTCCCTGTATGTTTCCGGCGCGCTCAAGTGCACGCAAACGTGCACGATCGACGAATCGGCATGCGTCAAGAAGCCGGTCCCGCAATGCGGTGACGGCAATCTCGATGACGGCGAAGACTGCGATGGCAAGGTGTTCCACGGTAACGTGACGACATGCAGCGCATACAGCAACGCCTATATCAACGGCAACCTGAGCTGCACCAAGGCGTGCAAGATCGACACGTCAGCTTGCGAGACAGCCCCGGTCAATCTCTGTGGCAACGGCAAGCTTGATTCTGGCGAGAAATGCGACGGCGCGAAATTCGAGAACAACAAGTCAAACTGCAGCGACTGGGGTGATTTTGCAGCCGGCACGGCAGCCTGCTCCGCATCCTGCGAAATCGTGCTCACCAACTGCATCCTCCAGTCTGAAACAGCCAAATGCGGCGACAACAAGATCAACACGGCAGACGAAGAATGTGACGGCACGGCTGGCAACATTTACGGTGTCACCAAGTGTTCCGCTTACAACAACAGCTATACGAGCGGCGACCTCAAGTGCACCAACACCTGCAAGATCGACACGTCTGCATGCGTCAAAGCCACAAGCCACTGCGGCAACGGCAAACTCGACGATGACGAATGGTGCGAAGGCACGAAATTCATGGACGGCATCAAGACCTGCTCGGATTACAGCCCGTACTATAACGGCGGCACGCTCAAGTGCAACAGCTCGTGTGAGTTCGACATTTCCGCCTGCACGCGCACGCCTGTCTGTGCAAAGGATGAGACGCGCTGCTCGGGTCAGTCGCTCCAGATGTGCGACGATGTCCACAATGCGTGGTACGAAATGGCCCTCTGCGGCTCCGGCAAGGATGTCAACAAGCCCGTTTGCTGGGCAGAGAACGGCGATGGCAACTGCGAAGCCGCCACGGATCCCGTCGTGGATCTGCAGTGGTGCAACTTCCAGTGGCTCAACAACGATGCCAATCACAACGGGTATGGCCGTATCCTCGTCCCCTCAGGCGAAGACCCCAGCCAGATTCTCGCCTATATGGCATGCACGAACGATCTGTCCAAGCCAGTTTCCAAGTGGACACAGATCGGTGCCGATATGAACAACAGCTGCGGCGACTGCGGCAGCAACAAGGAATTCATGACGACCGATCCCTACAAAGGCGTCGGCGGTACGAACTATTGCACGTTCATCTTTGATTTCCTCAAGCCGAACAATACCGACATCTATGCCTGCCGTCCGATCCAGGAAGGCCCCTCCGCGCCGATCCGCATCATTCCCGACAAGACCAAGCTCACCGAAGACCTCACGCGCACGTTCAGCGTCGGCTCATGCAGCGAGAATGCGATCCGTTGTGACGGCGCCCTGCTTCAGATGTGCATCGACGGTGCCTGGGAAACCATGCAGGAATGCTCCGGTGCCACGCCGAACTGCGATGCCGATAAAGAGACATGCGTCGGTCAGCTCGCCAATCTGGTCACGATGAACGACTGGTTTACGTCCAACAAGACGGGCTATTCAAATGTCAAGGCATCGCCTGCGTTCTCGGACGGCTCGCTTGTCACGGTCACGGGTGCCTTCTATATCGCGGATTATATCATCGACGGCGTGACGGCCATTCTCAACGCAAAGAACACGTACAACACGTCTATCGTGATCAGCAACCTGAGCGCCGGTATCGGCACGGTCTCGTTCGATTACAAGACGTGGGGCAGCGATGCATCGACGCTCACGATTTCTGACGGAACCACGTCAAAGACGCTCAGCGTCGCCTCGACGAACACCACCGTCAAGAAATACACGTACAGCTTCAACAACAACAAGGCGACGACAGTGACGATCACCCCAGTCGCCAAAAGCTCTGCTGGCCGTGTCCTGATCGACAATATCAGCTGGACAAGCGCCCCGTGATGATTTTTCTGGTATGCGCCTACCGCCCCTGGCGGTACGGCGCATGATGCCGGGCTATCGGCCTTGCCGATACGCCCGGCTTTTTTTTGCCATGCGTGCGCACAAAAAAGCCGCGTATCCCAACGGGATAGCGGCGAACCGGCGGCGTATGTCAATAGCCGCCGGAAGCGAGCCGTATGCGCCGAGTGTGAAACACGACGGCGCATAGGCGAGCCCTCAAGCGGCGCTCACGCGACAAAGCCTGCTACGTGCTGATGCCTTCCAGGAAATTGATATGCGGATCCTGAGGGTTAAAACACACCGTACAGCGCACGGGGAACTCCGATATACACGCCCAGTGTATCGCCGAATCGTCGAAGCCGACAAAGCGCTGCCCCTGATATTTGAACGTGTATTCGAGATAACTCGACCCTCTTCCGGAAACCTTATAGCCGCGCGCGATGCCCTGAATACGGATCCAAGACGAATCCTGGCTTGTGAGAAACGCCGGCGACTCCGATGTGAACGCGCCGCCCAAATAGCCCTGCAGCCTGCTGAGATAGTTGAGATGATAAGGCGTGCGCCCCGCCATGCTCGCGGCGGATTTCGGCATACGATGAACCTTGACATTCCGAATGGCGGCGATCAGTTCATTGGCATCTTTAGGCCGATCTGACGCTTTCGTCGCGATCAGGAAATCGAGCAGCGCGACCATTTCACGGGAAGTATTGGGCGCCTTTTCTTGAAGCGTCGGCTTGTAATCGAGCCTGAACACGTCCGTAGGCATCGTATAGGGTGAAACGCCCGTGAGCATGTGGATCGCCGTCGCCCCCATAGAATAATAATCCGACTGGATGCTGCATTCCCCTTGCAGCTGTTCCGGAGCCATATAGCCGAATGTGCCGGCAATCGTGGAGCCGCCGGAGCGCTTCTGCGGATTGGCAACGGCACCAAAGTCGATCAGCGAGAGATTGACGTTGGGCCCGTTCTTTTCGCACAGGATATTGGACGGCTTGATATCGCGGTGAATGATCGGCGGCGTGTATTGCGTTTGCAAAATATTCAGCGTGCCCGCCAGCTGTTCGAGGATGAGGAGCGTATCCATTTCGCTGAACTGCTTGATGGAGTTCAGGATTTCCGAAATCGACGGGAAGGGGACATATTCCTGAATCAGATAGCAGGAATCGTCAGCATTCTTGGGGAACACGCTCTTGTAAAAACGCGGCACGCCCGGGACTGAAAGGCTTTGCAGCGTTTCCGCTTCGCGTTTGAACAGTTCCAGCGCCTTCATATCCTCCATGACGGACAGTTTCAGCTCCTTGACAGCCACCATAGCACCGGTGCGTTTGGCACGCGCCAACCAGGTTTTGCCGTTCGCGCCTTCGCCGAGAAGTTTCATATATGTGTAATCAAAAGCAAGGATTGACGGGGTTTTCACCACTTGTTCGTCTGCCATATATCATTTCTCCGTAATTAGAATCTGAGTCAAATGCACCACTACGCAGGCCGATTCACGGCATCCCAAGCCTTCAGATCGACTTTCTGTGCAGCCATATCAAGGCTGTAGCCGATCAGGTGGCCGTAATTGCCGAAGTCACAAAACGGCACTGGATACGGCGTGCTGATCACTTCACGATTATCATCCGGATTGATGTAATATAAGATCGGGATCAGATCTCCCGGATTGAGCTTGCCCTCGCAATCGGAACAGGTCACGACCTCATGGACGAGATCGTAGGGGCTCGAATCATCCGGCGGATTGAACTTGTAACGGATGGTATAGGACGCTGTGCGGTGGCAATAATAGCCTTTTTTGTCGGTCTCTTCCTGCGTATATACTGTCTGGTTGTTGCTAGAGCCGCAGGATTTTGCCTGCGTGAACATAAACGGCTCGATCAGGATATCCTCTGCCGATTTGTACTCGACATCGACGATCGTCGCGACAGACTTGCGTCCCATCGTGAACAGCTTCCGGTAGTTATCTTCGCAATCCGTGGCCATCATCCTGTACATGCCGACCGCACGCTTATAAGTATCAGAGCGTTCATTATAGATCGCCAGATGCCGTCTTGGTGCAGCCTGAACAGTCGCATAGATCAGATACGCGCCTGCGGCCATGAATGGCAGAAGGAACAAGATCTCCCAGGAGATATTGGATGTTGCGAACATGCAGACCGAAATGAAGCCGATAATACCGTTCCATAGGACCGCAAACATGAGGTTGAACTTGAACGCCCCAGTCACGACAGGACGCATGAGTTCGCCGACCGTCTCGTTAAACGAACTCGTTTCGGGGAGCGCAGTTTCACTGAGACTCTGATAAACCGTCGGAATTTTTCTAGGCACCGCATCGGGCAGATCATCCCAGATATCGATGTTTCCAGACTGCCCATATTGCTCGACATTACGCAACATTGCGTTGAGTTCTTCGGGGGTCAAGTGTGATTTGGAGACGCCCTCTCCCGGGAACACGTTGGCAGCAAACTGCGTGAATTTGTCGATGAGCAGATCATAATCGCAGAGTCGATGCGAGAGATCCGGCGTGAGCATCTGCCTGAGCACGGCAACGACAGCCTGCGGTACATTTTCGAGATGCGGATCGATGATGAGCCTGAAGTCCGTGACCTGCATCTCACCAGGCTCCACACCCGACAGCATATATGCGACCATCGCCGCCAACGCGTAGATATCGGAGCCCGGAACCGGCTTTCCCATCAGCTGTTCTGGCGGCATATATCCGAACGTGCCGGCCACAGTCGACCCCCCCGTCTGAATCTGAGGGTTCGCGACTGCGCCAAAGTCGATCAGAAACAGATCAAAGTCATCGCCGTTCTCCTGGGGTCTGAACAAGATGTTCGACGGCTTGATATCACGGTGGATCACCGGCGGCACATTTTGGTGCAGCTGCTTGAGCAACGTCAGCATGCGCACGACGATCTCGAATATGCGCTGCATCGAAAATCGATAGCCGTTCTTCATCATCTCGCCAAGCGAACGGCCGTCGATATACTCCTGCACGATATATGCGGCGGGATGCTCGATATCCAGAAACTCAAGCGCCTCATAAAAAGTCGCAATTCCTTTGTAATTCAGGCTTTGAAGCGCATGAGCCTCACGCATGAAGAGATCGTATTCTTTCCAGGTCTGCACGGAATCGATGCGCAACTGCTTGATCGCGACAAGATGGCCGTCACTGACTCTTTGAGCTTCATACACATGCCCCTGAGTGCCGTGTCCCAGCTCACGAACAAACCGGTATTTCCCGGCAAGCTCCGATGGCGTGGCTATCGCTTCTGTCAACTCGTTGTTTTCATACGATTCCTGATAAGACATCCGCGTGTCTGTTCTCGAACTTTTCTGCAAATTCTGATTCATGTATGCCCCACTATTTCCAGATTTTTTACCAGCAGTCTGGCAGTTGCAGTTATATATTTAGAATAGCAGCAATGCCACATAATCTTGAAACGATATTCGCGACGAGTCATCTGCCCTCTAAATTAAAGCATTTCAATGCCTATGCGCAGTCATGTGCGATTGTTATGAACATAAGATCATGCGCCCCCAGCCAAGCCTCCCCTCTCCCATAGGGAAGGAATTTATCATGATGAATCGTTTTGAACATCGCCAGACCGCGCCCAAGCCCCCAAGACAACACAAAAACAAAGCAATCACGCAGACTTTCGGCTAATATGGTAGCAGTGCATTCGTTCTGGAGGAGCCATGCCCAAACACGTCATTTTTCTGATATCCAGCCTTATTCTCACCGCATGCGGCTCCCAAGAGACGCTTTCGATCATCGCCCCCAACAAGCCATCACAGCCAGATCCAGAGATCTCCAAGCCGAGTTGCGACACGTGCATCGAAGGGGAACGCTTCTGCCAGAACGGCCTGGTCAAGCGCTGCGAGCTCGATGCAGACGGCTGTCTGACATTCGCGACGGGTTCCTGCGCCGTCGAAGCAGTCTGTCAGAACGGCGTGTGTGTCGGCGCAAAGACCGAAACGCCATCATGCCAGGACGAGTGCCGTGCCGGCGAACGCGAATGTGATGAACACGACGGGCTTGCGGCATTCCGGATCTGCGGAAGTTTCGACAATGACCTGTGCCTGGAATGGTCCGAAGTCCAGCCATGCAAAGCCGGCGAATCTTGCAATAACGGCGCGTGTTCATGTGTTTCGGAATGCGACACCATCAATGCATACCAATGTTTTGGCAACGGTTATCGGATGTGTGCAGACTTCAACGGCGACGGCTGCTACGAATGGAACGACCTGACCCCCTGTGCGGAAGCGTGTGAAAACGGCCAGTGTGTCTGCCTCGATGCCTGTGAACCCGGCGCACGCGAATGTGTCGGAAACGGCTATAAAACCTGCGTGCTCGGCAATGAGGGATGCCATGTCTGGTCGGATGTCACCGAGTGCCCGGCTTTGTGCCGTGACGGCGAATGCCAATGCGACCACAAATGCGATGCCAACGCACGTGAATGTTCAGGCGCAGGTTACCGAGTGTGCACCTCAGACAGCATGGGCTGCCGCGCGTGGTCATCAGTCGTCGCATGCGAAAACGGCTGTGAAAACGGTACTTGCAAAGCCTCCGTGCCATCCGTCCCATCGCGATATCCCGGTGACCGACCGCTCTCGCCTGTCACGACTTACGCCGTCCAGAAAATGAAGGAAATCACTGCACAGAAATCACATCATAGCCTGCATTTCGCCAAAATCGGCGATTCGCACATGGCTCCCGGCTCTGTCTTTATGTATTGCTTTGCCAAGCCCAAAACGCCCAATCTCGGCCCAAACACGAGCCTTCAAGCCGTCATTGATGCCTATCAATCCACCGATTTCAATTCATTTTCCAGAAATTCCGGGGCCGCCGTCGTCGGCAAGACGGCTTCCTGGGCAGTCGGCGGCTATATTGCCAGCGAGATCGATGCGACGAATCCGAGATTTGCGTTTATCGGTTACGGCACAAACGACATGGGCATGTACGGTTACACGCGTCCGGAAGGCAATGCCAGTTCGGGGTATTTCGCAACGCTCCAATGGTATTACCGAAACATGAAGACGGCACTCGCCCAAATGACAAGCCGAGGTGTCATTCCCATGGTCATCGGGACGGCGCTCAGAAATGACAATACAAAACTCAACGGCCTAGCTCCCAAATATTTTGCGCCCATATTCGACGCTGTCGGCAGAGGGCTCGCGGAATCGCTCCAGACCCCGTATATGAACCAGATCCTTCTGCTTCAAGACATCAAGAATTACGGCACAGTCGGTGACGGACTGCACCACACGCAATATAACGGCGGCTGCGATCTGACGGATACCGGCATGCAATACGGCGCAAATGTCCGCAACCGCTATGCCATCGAGATGCTCGACCGCGCGTGGCGCGCGGTCATTAACGGCGAAAAAGCCCCAGATGTTCCGATCCCCTTTGAAGGCAAGGGAACCAAGACCGCGCCGTATCAGATCACCTCTCTGCCCTACACGCATACCGGAAGCACCAAATCGGGTGAAAAATCACTCGCCTCTTACGGCTGCAACGGGACGAATGAAGCCGGCCCTGAAATCTACTACAGGCTAGATCTGACCGCACCGCAAAAGATTCGCGCGTTCGTCGTCAGCGACAGCAATACGAACGCAGACATCGTCATGCTCAAATCCACAGACGGATCGGGATGCCTTGCCCGAGGCGATATCTGGGTCGAAGGCTCACTGGCTGCCGGCACTTATTACTTCGTGATCGACACGCCGAGTGACAGCAAAGCCGGTGAATACCTGTTTGGCATCGTAACCTGCATGAGCGGCGATCCGCTGTGCGGCGCAAAAACGACAGGCGGCTGATGGCGTTATCTGCGATTACGCTTGAAGCACACGCGAAATCAATTTTTCGTGATTCAGCGTGTACAGATGGACAGCCCAGAAGCCATGCGCATGCAGGAAACTGATCTGCCTCGAGAGCAATTCCACGGCAAAGTGATCGAATGCAGCGGCATCATTCCCGATACGCGCATAGTCTTCAGCCAGTTTTGCGGGAATCGCAGCCGAAAACGCGGCTATCTTTTCCCAGGTCTGGGCACTGTGTATCGGCAAAATACCTGGCACGATCGGGCACTGGATGTGTCGCGCGACGCAATCATCGCGGAATCGGCAGAGCTGTTCGAGATCAAAGCAAAGCTGAGTGACGATGAGGTCAGCACCGGCATCGACTTTTTCGCGAAGATGCTCGATCTGTCGGTAGTATTCATCCGAACCTGCAAACTCCGGTGCAGGCACACCGAACTCGTGATGCCCTTCGGGATAGCCAGCAACCGCGATGCAGAATGCATCGCCATACGCATCGCGGATGGCTCGCACGAGTTCAGCCGCGCATCTGAAGCCTTCGGGATGCGGTTGCCAGATGCCGTCTTTCGGGCGATTTCCGCGAAGCGCCATGATATTGCGCAATTCCGAGCCCTCATAAACATCTCTGAGGATATCCATGAGCTGCGCCTTCGAGCGATGCGTACACGTCAGATGCATCATCGTGTCGATATGCGTCTGCGCCTGGATATCTTTAGCGATTTCCAGTGTATCCATCGAAGTCGGAGACCCCGTGCCCCAAGTCACGTCGATAAAACGCGGAGCAAGCAGGCTCATGCGTTCAATTTTCTGGAAAAAAGCCGGCCAGTTCGCGCGATCTCTGGGCGGATAATACTCAAAAGAAAAGCACGGTCGATGCATATCGAGCGCGCTCTGTACGGTATTGATAATTTTCATCACACGCCCTCAAGGATATCGGGAGCCCCAAACCACACCCAAAAATCACCAGCGCCAGATGCCGCAACCAGGCGATAGACGGCAGCCAGCGAGCAGTCGTGAACTTCAGGCGTTTCCATGCCATCACGAAGGCTTTTTACAAACTGATCGGCCTGAGCATCCGACACGCCTTCATAGCCCGGCAACACGATATAGAGATCATCCGCTTTTTGGAAAGCCTTGCACCAGTACTCGCCCGAATGCCGTTCGAGCACCGAGGCAAACGGCTTAAAGACAACTCTCAGCCTGCGCCCTCTGGCGCGAAGCCGGGCTGCATCCAGCGAAAGCGCCACGTGATACGGATGCATGCGGATATCGAGAACCGCATTTTGCGCAACGGTCTCAAACCAGCCGACAGACGGGATATCGCACGGCCGTTGCGCACATCCACGCGCATACAGCCATGCCCATGCCGCAGCAAGTCCAGAAGCATCTGCACGCGTGCCATCGTAAGGCGCGGGGCTGGCATGATACGACGCAGGCGGATAGACATACCGCGCATCAAATCTGAACTGACATATCTCTGCATGATCAAAATCATCGTCACGAACGATCCGAAAGGCCAGCTGATCAGGCGCTTCCGTCTGACGCGGAATGACAAGACATCGGCCTGCAAGCCGCTTTTCACGCCTGATCCTGTCCACGATTTCACGGACATCCGTCATGCCTCGCCCATAATGATCATAATCTTCAAACTGAAAATCCGAGATTACAAAGTCGCCCTCGGGAAAACGCTCCAAGCTTTTTGAGCAGGCGTGGATATAGGGATCATCCAATTCCACTGCCATCCGGCGTTCAAAATGCGCCACATCGGTCTCACCTGATAACGGCACGAGCCCAGCAATCCAACCGAAATGCGCTGCTTCCGAGATCATTCGTGCGGTTTTGGCACGCGATGTCGAACCGAGCACATAGACAGGTTCCACACGTGCGGCCGACAAGATGTCTGCAAGTGCCTGCACTTTATTACACACGGGGATCTGATGCGTCATGCAATAGATCCAGACCTTGCTGGCAACCCCCATGGTCACCGGCGTAATCACACAAGACGCTGTTTTCAGTTTTTCAAGCTGGCAGTCGCCGATTTCAATCGGAACACCGTCCGCTTCAAGCATCTGAGTAATCTCGCTGGCACGTAGATCCGTGCCAGCAACAGGCCGACCGAGGTCACGCAGGAGCCGGGCAACGCCAGCCAAGCCGATTCCCCCAATACCGATGATATAGGGGGCATTGTAAAGCTCAGGAAGTCTGATGTTCAACATATCGTTTCCAGTTTCCAGATGAGTCCACGAATCACAGGCACATCCTGCGCATCGTTGAATGTATGATGAGGATGGTTGAATTGTAACTCACGGTGTCACATCTTTCATCCAATAGAGGAGCTTTTCTTCATTTCCGATCAATACGATGAACTTATAAAAGCTCTTATTTTTTGAATTATAGCCACAAATAATGCTCATATCTTCGCAGAAATTATCACCAAACTGGATGCTAGTCTTCGTATAGCTTGAGGTGCTTTTAGGGCATTTGGTATAATAGACCAAATCACTCATGGCATCCTCAAGGTTTAAACCGTAATCATATCCATAGAACTTCATATTTCTTATACTAAAAATCTCATAGCCATCCACATATACTTCCGCATAATTGGAGCCACATTTATAATTCATCTCATCCGAGAAACTAAAGCATGTTTCATCATTTGCGAAGCAAGCGACATGATCATACTTTGTGCTGCACATTCGCATAGATGATATACAAGGCCCCCCCTGATCACCTTTGTCAATCATCGGAGAAAACATTGGCGTTGGCTGACATACGCCCATCGCACATATTTCCATGGGATCACAGGTATGATGAATCGCCCCACAGTTATTCGGATCCGCCTGCGTACTGATGCAATAAATCTTATCCGCAGTTACGCCAGAGCCCGCATTGGCATATCCGCTGGCGCATGTATATTGACATTTGCCACCTGAGCAGCTGTTAGAAGTGGCATGCGCCAAAGGATGACTGGCACATGCGTAATTACAAGCACCACAATGCGATGCATCCGAACCATTGATATTTTTACATACATTGCTACCGCTGACAACGCAGAGATCAGGGGTCGAGCCAGAGCAACTGCTCTGAACACATTGCCCTCCTACGCAGGCTTTTCCAGATCCACAGACGTTGCCACATCCCCCGCAATTCTGGCCGTCTGTCTGGAGATCTGTCGTCTTGATACATTTGATCGAGGAAGCCGTCACGCCGCCACAATTCGTATAGCCGCTGACACATGTGTACTGGCATACGCCATTCACACATGTATTTGAGGTCGCATTGGTTGCCGGATTGACAGCACACGAATAATTGCAGGCACCGCAATGGGCTGCATCCGAACTGTGCGTGTTCTTGCACACATTCTGACCGCTAACCACGCAAAGATCGGGGGTCGAGCCAGAGCAACTATTCTGAACGCATTTGCCCCCCACGCAGGCTTTGCCCGAACCACAAACGATGCCGCATCCGCCACAATTCTGGCCGTCTGTCTGCAGATCCGTCGTCTTGATGCAGTTGATTGAAGAAGCCGTCACGCCGCCACAATTCGTATAGCCGCTGACACATGTGTACTGACAGACACCTGCTTTACACGTGTTAGATGTCGCATTGGGTGCTGGGTTATTCGAGCAAGCATAATTACAGGCACCGCAATGGGCCGCATCCGTGCTGTGCGTGTTCTTGCAAACATTCTGACCGCTAACCACGCAAAGATCGGGGGTCGAGCCAGAGCAACTATTCTGAACGCATTTGCCGCCCACACACGCTTTTCCAGATCCACACACATTACCACAAGCCCCACAATTCTGGCCATCTGTCTGCAGATCCGTCGTCTTGATGCAGTTGATTGAAGAAGCCGTCACGCCACCACAATTCGTATAGCCGCTATCACATGTGTACTGACAGACACCTGCTTTACACGTGTTAGATGTCGCATTGGGTGCTGGGTTATTCGAGCAAGCATAATTACAGGCACCGCAATGGGCCGCATCCGTGCTGTGCGTGTTCTTGCAAACATTCTGACCGCTAACCACGCAAAGATCGGGGGTCGAGCCAGAGCAACTATTCTGAACGCATTTGCCCCCCACGCAGGCTTTGCCCGAACCACAAACGATGCCGCATCCGCCACAATTCTGGCCGTCTGTCTGAAGATCCGTCGTCTTGATGCAGTTAATCGAGGAAGCGGTCACCCCCCCACAATTCGTATAGCCGCTGACACACGTGTACTGGCATACGCCATTCACACATGAATTAGATGTCGCGTTGGGGGCCGGGTTATTCGAGCAAGCATAATTACAGGCGCCGCAATGGGCTGCATCCGAGCTATGCGTGTTCTTGCAATCATTCTGACCGTCGACGACGCAGAGATCAGGCGTTGCCCCCGAGCAACTGCTCTGAACACATTGTCCCGCCACACAGGCTTTACCAGATCCACAGACCCTGCCACATGCGCCGCAGTTCATACCGTCTGTCTGCAGATCAGTCGTCTTGATGCAATTGATACTGGCGGCAGTCACGCCGCCGCAGTTTGTATAGCCGTTGTCGCATGTGTACTGGCAAACGCCTGATTTACAGACATTTGAGGTCGCATTTGTCGCCGGGTTATCCACGCACGCATAATTGCAGGCACCACAATGGGCCGCATCCGAGCTGTGCGTGTTCTTACAGACATTCTGACCGCCGACGACACAGAGATCAGGATCGCTGCCTGAACAGCTGTTCTGAACACATTTGCCATCCACGCAAGCCTTTTCTGCCCCGCAAACGATACCGCATCCACCGCAGTTCATACCGTCTGTCTGCAGATCCGTCGTCTTGATGCAGTTGATACTGGCAGCCGTCACGCCGCCGCAGTTTGTATAGCCACTATCACAGGTATATTGGCATACCCCGTTCAGACATGTATTAGAAATCGCGTTGGTCGCCGGATTATCCGCACATGAATAATTACAAGCGCCGCAGTGTGAAGCATCCATGCTGTGCGTGTTTTTACAAACATTCTGGCCATCGACCACACACAGATCTGGATTATCCCCGGAACAGCTGTTCTTAACACATTTGCCGTTTGCACAGGCCTCTTCCACCCCACACACGATGCCGCATGCACCGCAGTTCAAACTATCCGTTTGAAAATCCGTCGTCCTGATACACCTGATACTGGCAGCTGTGCTACCGCCACAGTTCGTATAGCCGCTGTCGCATGTATATTGGCAAACGCCGTTTTCGCAGGTGTTTGACGTTGCATTGGTCGCTGGATTGTTTGCACACGCATAATTGCACGCGCCACAATGGTTCACGTCTGTGCTTCGAGTGTTTTTGCAAACATTCTGGCCATCGACCACGCACAGATCTGGATTGTCCCCGGAACAGCTATTCTGAACACATTTACCATTTGCACAGGCTTCTTCTGCCCCGCAGACGATGCCGCATCCGCCACAGTTATTACCATCGCCCACGAAATCTTCATTTTTAATACAAATTATGCCATCAGCCGTCACACTGTCGCTGCATTGTGTATAACCAGACTTGCATTCATATTGGCAGACCCCCTCCAAGCATACCGAAGATGTCGCCGTAGCCGTCGGGTTATTCGCGCAAACGTAGTTACACGCGCCGCAGTGATCGGCATCATCTGAATGCACATTCCGACATTCGTTTGTCTTATGCCCATCTTCATAAGTGATCTCGCAAAGATCGGGCGTTTCCGAATGTTCTGTTCTGCAATTATTTTGTTTACATTCACCGCCGATACAGAGCTGCCCATCATCACACTTTTGCCCCATGGATGCGCAGGAGTTGACCGTGCCTGTTGCCCCGCAGTAATCATTATCCGTCATTGGATCTCGACAGAACCCGCCGCATTTGACCTGCATGCCAATACATGCAGCAACGCATTTGCCCTCAGTCAGCTCATATCCGGATGTACTATCACACGACGTTGCCTGACATTCAGCATTCACACACTCACCGCTTATCCAACCGGGCACTTTCTCTGCACATGCATATCCATGAACACCGCAATTATCTACATCGTCTTGCGAACACTCTTTTTTGCCCGACACGGCATTGACAGAGATATGCGATCCTGCCGGACAATCAAGTGCAACGCAGTTACCATCTTTGAGTTCATATCCCGAAACACAGGCACTTGCCACACATGCCCCTTTCTGACAGCTGCCTTTTTCCCAACCGGCTCTGCCATCACAATCTTTATCTAAAGTGCATTCCATACTCGATTGTTTGCAGTAATAATGATACTTATCACTTTTATATTCAAATTCGCACATGCTAAAGCTGGTAGGACACCTATTATTTGAAAATTCATTTTCAAAATCATATTTAAACCATTTGCCACTACTATCCGCTCCCTCGCAAGAAGTGCCTGGAAAACAATTGGATACCCCAGAAAGTGCGATATGATCCAGTTCAAGTGAAAAGCCAAGCACCGCCGCTTCATCGGTATATTGTTCAGCCTTTGAATTCGTCTCAACAGCCCTTACAAAATCTTCCCATAGATGTTTTTCAGCTTCTACTTTTTCATTCGATGACATCTGGCTGGAATCTAATTCCTGATAACCGGGACGTACATAATAAACGTCATCTGTCGTATCTTTATGTACATCATATTTACCAGTGAACTGCACAAACGCGCCCTCTGCTGTCACAAAAACTCTGGGTGGACACGGGGGGCCAGGCGGCTCGATGTTATCCAGAGTGCAACCAGCACATACCACAATGAATGAAAAAATCCCAAGGCACAAACGATTCATAGCATCCTCTTAGCATACAATTCAGATACAGGCACTCACATGCCAACCTAATAGTATGCCCACATTGAATCTCTGACACAATAAAAAAGCCGCCCCAACGGGGCGGCTATCAAGCACAACTCAGTGATCGTCAATCACTGCCTTTGGCTTCACACATCGCTTTGCCTTCGACTTCTTTAAAATTCGTACCGCATTGGCAGCTCGCATCCCTATTCAGCTCAGAGAGCACTTCGACCGAGAAGCACAGACCGTTTATCAGGGAATTAGTCGTACCACTGCAAAGCACCTGTCCTCCCGGACACTTCGAAAGCGGCGTACAGATGCCATCAATACATGCTTCGCCAGCCTTACACACATTGCCGCACGAACCACAGTTATTGCCATCCACTTGGAGGTTTGTTGTCTTCACGCAATTAATCGTTTTAATCGTGGCACCGCCACAGTTCGTATAACCGCCGGCACATGTGTACTGGCAGACACCATCCACACACGTGTTAGAGGTCGCATTCGTCGCCGGATTATTTGAACATGCATAATTGCAAGCACCACAATGCGCCGCATCCGAGCCCATGACTTTCTTACAAACGTTCTGCCCACTGACGACACAGAGATCAGGGGTCGAGCCGGAACAGCTGTTCTGAACACATTGACCACCGACACAGGCTTTGCCCGCGCCACACACATTACCGCAAGCACCGCAATTCTGACCGTCAGTCTGAAGGTCTGTCGTCTTGATACACCTGATGGCCGCAGCCGTCACACCACCGCAGTTCGTATAACCAGCGGCACACGTGTACTGACAGACACCATTCACACACGTGTTAGATGTCGCATCTGCCGCCGGATGTTTCGAACACGCATAATTGCATGCACCGCAGTGATCTGCATCCGAGCCCATGACCTTCTTACAAACGTTCTGTCCATTGACGACACAGAGATCAGGGGTCGAGCCGGAGCAACTGTTCTGAACACACTGACCGCCCACACAGGCTTTACCAGTGCCACACACGTTACCGCAAGCCCCGCAATTCTGACCGTCCGTCTGAAGGTCTGTCGTCTTGATGCAGTTGATACTGGCTGCCGTCACGCCGCCGCAATTCGTATAGCCGCTGATACACGTGTACTGGCAGACGCCATTCACACACGTGTTGGATGTCGCATTCGTTGCCGGATTGCCTGCACACGAATAATTACAAGCGCCGCAATGTGCCGCATCCGAACTATGCGTGTGCTTGCAAACGTTCTGTCCATTGACGACACAGAGATCAGGGGTCGAGCCGGAGCAGCTGTTCTGAACGCATTGCCCGCCCACGCAGGCTTTGCCAGCGCCACAGACGATGCCGCATCCGCCGCAATTCTGACCGTCTGTCTGAAGGTCTGTCGTCTTGATACACTTGATGGCGGAAGCCGTCACACCACCGCAGTTCGTGTAGCCCGTGGAACACGTGTACTGACAGACACCTGCACTGCAGGTATTTGAAGTGGCATTTGCAGCCGGGTTGTTCGAACACGCGTAATTGCACGCGCCGCAATGGGCTGCATCCGAGCTGTGCGTGTTCTTGCAGACATTCTGCCCGCCGACGACGCAGAGATCAGGGGTCGAGCCGGAACAGCTGTTCTGAACGCATTTGCCGCCTACACAGGCTTTGCCCGATCCACAGACGATGCCGCATCCGCCGCAATTCTGACCGTCTGTCTGAAGATCCGTCGTCTTGATACAGTTGATACTGGCTGCCGTCACACCACCGCAGTTCGTATAACCAGTTGAACATGTGTACTGGCAGACACCATTCACACAAGAATTGGATGTCGCATTGGCCGCAGGATTACTGGAACACGCGTAATTACATGCGCCGCAATGGGCCGCATCCGAACTGTGCGTGTTCTTGCAGACATTCTGACCGCCGACGACGCAGAGATCAGGGGTCGAGCCGGAACAGCTGTTCTGAACGCATTTGCCGCCTACACAGGCTTTGCCCGATCCACAGACGATGCCGCATCCGCCGCAATTCTGACCGTCTGTCTGAAGGTCAG